>DJEI01000059.1 GCA_002431865.1 Lachnospiraceae bacterium UBA5902 | reverse complement strand
ATTCTGCTGTGGCGCCTGATTGTTTGCCTGTGCGCCTGCACCAGTATAAGCTCCACAAACCGGACAGGTCAGCTGTCCGTCCGATATCTGATTGCCACAATTATTACAAACTCCCATATCTTTTATCCTCCCCAATCAAATTAATTTTCTTTTGCATTGATATAATTGATCAGACCGCCCTCTTTGATGATCTTCTGCATGAATGGAGGGAATGCCTGTCCCTTGAACTCGGTTCCCTTTGTCTTGTTGTAGATCATACCACTGTCAAAATCGACCTCTACCATATCGCCTGCCTCGATTCCCTTTGCAGCCTCCGGACATTCAATGATCGGAAGACCGATGTTGATTGCGTTCCGATAGAAGATTCTGGCAAATGTCTCAGCGATTACACAGCTGATACCGGATGCCTTGATTGCGATTGGTGCATGCTCTCTCGATGAGCCGCATCCAAAGTTCTTATTTGCTACCATGATATCGCCCGGCTTCACACGCTTTACAAAGTCCTTGTCGATATCCTCCATGCAGTTCTTTGCAAGCTCCGCAGGATCTGAGGAATTCAGATATCTTGCAGGAATAATTACATCTGTATCTACATTGTCACCATATTTATGTACTGTTCCGTATGCTTTCATTTTAGTTCCTCCTTATGCCAATTCTGCCGGGCTGCTGATCTTACCTGTAATCGCGGAAGCTGCTGCAACTGCAGGGCTTGCCAGATATACCTCAGAATCTACGTGTCCCATACGTCCAACGAAGTTACGGTTTGTTGTGGACACAGCTCTCTCTCCGGCTGCCAAAACACCCATATGTCCACCCAGACATGGTCCACAGGTTGGAGTCGATACGATTGCACCTGCCTCGATAAATGCCTTTGTCAGGCCTTCTTCGAGCATCTGTAAATAAACCTCCTGTGTACCAGGAATCACGATCACACGCACACCCTTTGCCACATGTCTGCCCTTGATGATATCGGCAGCAATACGCATATCAGATATTCGTCCATTTGTACAGGAACCGATAACTACCTGATCGATCTTGATATCACCGACCTCATCGATTGTCTTTGTATTCTCTGGAAGATGTGGAAATGCAACGGTTGGCTTCAAGGTTGAAAGATCAATCGTATATTCCTCATCATACACTGCATCAGCATCTGCCTCGTACTTTGTATATGCCTTTGTAGAATGCTCCTTCATGTAAGCTTCTGTCTGCTCATCCACTGGGAAAATACCGTTCTTAGCACCTGCCTCGATTGCCATGTTTGCAATCGTGAAACGATCATCCATCGTCAGGTTCTTGATACCCTGGCCTACAAATTCCATGGACTTATAGAGCGCACCGTCCACACCGATCATACCGATGATGTGAAGGATCACATCCTTACCACTGATATATGGTGCTTTCTCGCCTACGATATTAAACTTGATTGCAGATGGCACCTTGAACCATGCCTTACCTGTCACCATACCGGCTGCCATATCCGTACTGCCGACACCTGTGGAGAATGCACCAAGGGCGCCGTAAGTACATGTATGTGAATCAGCTCCAATACAGGTCTCGCCTGCTACGATCAATCCTTTTTCCGGAAGCAATGCATGCTCGATCCCCATCTCTCCGACATCGAAGAAGTTCACGATCTCATTCTCGCCTGAGAACTCACGTACACATTTGCAATGCTCTGCACTCTTAATATCTTTATTTGGTGTAAAGTGATCCATAACAAGTGCAATCTTGCTCTTATCAAACACTTCCTTCTTATTAAACTTTTCCATCTCGTGAATAGCAACCGGTGTTGTGACATCGTTACCAAGCACCAAATCCAAATCTGCCTCAATCAACTGTCCTGCTTCCACACTTGCAAGGCCTGCATGTTTCGCAAGTATTTTCTGCGTCATGGTCATACCCATAATCATTTCCTCCTGATTCTGCTTATAATATTAGAATCATACCATATTTCTTTCTATAATTACAATATATAATATGAATATTGTTTATAACTTGTAGTTATGGTTTGAATGTGCTATATTAGATTCAAGCTTAAATTATTTATGAGATGATAACACAATATTACGTATATAAAATATTCCAATGTTATTGTGTATAGATGAATTTATATGTATGGAAACGAGGGGATGTTATGTTTGATAATCTGAATTATTACAGAGTCTTTTATACGGTTGCAAATACCGGAAATATCAGCAAAGCCGCCGATATGCTGTTCATCAGCCAGCCTGCGATCTCGAAAGCAATCTCCAAGCTTGAGGACGGACTGCATGTGAAGCTTTTTCTGCGTTCTTCCAAGGGTGTGACACTGACCGACGAGGGACAGGTTCTATACAGCCACATCGAGAAAGCATTCTCAAATATCTCACAGGGAGAGGATGAAATCCGGCACATCCACGAGCTCGGCATCGGGCAGCTGCGAATCGGCGTCAGTACCTCGCTTTGCAAGCATATCTTGCTCGATAAGCTGCAGACTTTCATCTTGGAAAATCCGCACATCAAGGTTATCATTGACTGCCATTCCACAGTGAATACGCTGAAGCTTCTGAACGATGGGCGCATTGATATCGGTCTGATCTGCAAGACAGACATCCCTGCCGGTTTTGAATATCAGGATGTCAGCACAATTCACGATATCTTCGTCGTAAATGAAACGTATCTCTCCAACCTGCATCTGCGGGAACAGGAGGAGCTTGCAAAAGAACCGACGAACCCGTGGCTTTTCGCCGGGAATCTGACTGGTATTATGGGAAATCTGGATGAGGGTGTTTCCTCTTTATCTCCGATAGATCCTATGTCTCCAGCAGATGAATCCGAATTTGCCATGAAGGATATTCTGGAGAAATCGAATCTTATGCTGCTGGAGAAGAATAATATCACCCGTACACATATCGATGATTATCTGGAGTCTGAAGGCATCCATCCGCAGCAGATCCTCGAAGTAAATAATATGGATCTTCTGATTGATTTTGCAGCTATCGGTATGGGTGTTGCCAGCGTTGTGCGGGAATTCGCAACGGACTATCTGGCTTCCGGGCAGATCTTAGAGCTTCCACTCTTCCATCCGGTTGCAGAGCGTACCGTCGGGTTCGTATACCCGAAGAGCCGGGGAAAGTCTGAGGTATTAAGGAAGTTTCTGGAGATGTGGGGATGTTAAATTCCTATTTTCTTCATCAATGCTTCTTGAAGTACCTGAGAGAAATTGATGTCATGTTCCATCGCCGCTTCATTTAACCATTCCGGAATACTAAGTGTTTTCTTTACAGATTTTGTGTTGTGTTTTTTCCTGTACTGTACCAGATCAAATTCTATCAGGCAGGAAAAATCGCCCTCCTGCAGTATATAATCCACAGGAGCAGATACTTCCGGCAACGATTCTTCGTTTTTCAGCCGGTCGTCAATGCATAATCCCATTGCTTCTACAGCCATCTCGTAGGCTTCTTCCATTGTTTCTCCCTGTGTCATACATTCCGGGAAGTCTGGAAATGAAATCCAATAGCCGCCCTTCTCGTCGTTATGAAATATAGCCGGATAAAAATAATGATGCATAGTTATTTCTCCTCCTTTATTCCTGCCTGTTTTAATATTGCCTGTTCCAAACCTATTTTCAAATCTTTACAGTGATATGGCACAATCACTGTTTTTTGTGTTTCTTCATTTGTTAATTTCACATGTGATCCATTTTGTGATATGATTTGAAATCCATATTTTTTCAATTTTTTTATCATTGCTTTTGATGTTGTTGGCATACCTTTCTCTTTTTTATTATTGTATACGTAATCATACGTATTGTCAATATAAAAGGATGAATTGTAATAAACTGAGCATGCAGCCGCAAGACGCAAATCTAATAACCCGGGCAACGCTACTTCGCTTCCGCTTCGCTCCAGCTCAGTATGTTGCTTCGCAACATACATAAAAATAAAAACACGGCGGTTACCACAAGCAAACTTGCGTAACCGCCGTGTTTTTATTTTTCTATGCGTTGCTCAGGTTATTACATCATTCCCATGCCGCCGCCCATGCCACCTGCTGGCATAGCCGGAGCATCTTCCTTAATATCTGCAACAACAGACTCTGTTGTAAGGAATGTAGAAGCAACAGATGTTGCATTCTGCAATGCTGTTCTTGTAACCTTCACAGGATCGATGATACCCGCTTCGATCATGTTTACATACTTTTCCTTGTAAGCATCGAATCCAACACCAACCTCAGACTCTTTGATCTTGTTGATAATGACTGCGCCCTCAAGACCTGCATTGGCTGCGATATGAGCAAGAGGCGCTGCCAGTGCCTTTGCAATGATTGTTGCACCAGTCTTCTCGTCACCTTCCAATGTATCGATCAGAGCATTCAGCTTCTTAGAAGCATGGATATATGCAGATCCACCACCTGCGATGATACCCTCTTCTACGGCTGCTCTTGTAGCGTTCAAAGCATCTTCCAGACGAAGCTTAGCTTCCTTCATCTCTGTCTCAGTTGCAGCACCAACACGGATAACTGCGACACCACCAGCAAGCTTTGCCAGTCTCTCCTGCAGCTTCTCCTTATCGAACTCAGATGTTGTCTCAGCAAGCTGTGCCTTGATTACATTGACTCTTGCCTCGATATCTGCCTTTGCACCACAACCATCAACGATAACCGTATTCTCCTTGGCAACCTTGACGCTCTTTGCACGTCCAAGCTGATCCAGAGTTGTCTCCTTCAAATCATAGCCAAGCTCCTCAGAGATGACTGTACCGCCTGTCAGGATTGCGATATCCTGTAGCATCTCTTTTCTTCTGTCACCATAGCCAGGTGCCTTTACACCTACAACCGAGAATGTACCACGCAGCTTATTTACAATCAATGTTGTAAGAGCCTCGCCCTCGATATCCTCAGCGATAATCAAAAGCTTCTGTCCGCCCTTTACAATCTGCTCCAAAAGTGGAAGGATATCCTGAATGTTCGAAATCTTCTTATCTGTGATCAGGATATATGGGTTATCCAGCTCTGCAACCATCTTCTCCATATCCGTTGCCATGTAAGCACTTACATAACCGCGGTCAAACTGCATACCTTCTACCAGGTCAAGTTCTGTCTTCATTGTCTTGGACTCTTCAATTGTGATAACGCCATCCTTGGAAACCTTCTCCATTGCATCTGCAACAAGTTCGCCGACACTATCATCACCGGCAGAGATAGAAGCTACTCTTGCAATCTGCTCCTTACCATTGATAGACTCGCTCATCTCTGAGATTGCATCAACGGTTGCATCGCAAGCCTTTTTCATTCCCTTACGAAGTACAATTGGGTTTGCTCCTGCTGCTAAGTTCTTCATACCTTCGTTAATCATGGCCTGTGCAAGAACGGTTGCTGTTGTTGTACCATCACCGGCAACATCATTTGTCTTGGTTGCAACTTCCTTTACGATCTGTGCACCCATATCCTCAAACGGATCTTCCAGAGAAATCTCCTTTGCAATTGTCACACCATCGTTTGTGATGAGTGGAGAACCGAATGATTTTGCAAGAACTACATTTCTTCCTTTTGGTCCAAGTGTTACGCTAACTGTATTTGCAAGCTGGTTTACGCCTGCTTCCAAAGCCTTTCTGGCCTCTGCTCCATACTTAATTTCCTTTGCCATTGTATTACGCCTCCTAGTTTTTTTCGCATCTTCTAATGATAACGGCAATACTTTCTTCGTACCCATACCGTCTTACCTTTCTGTAGGTACTGCCCCCTCGCTGCGCTCAGCGGCATGTCGTCGGTGCCATCCTGAATGGAACTTCGTTCCATGGGCACCTCCTACTGAACGATTGCAAGAATGTCTGCCTGCTTTACAATGATGTACTCATCTTCTCCAAGCTTTACTTCTGTTCCTGCATATCTTGAATAGATTACTTTATCGCCAGCCTTTACTTCCATTGGAACCTTCTCGCCATCTACGACAGCGCCAGGGCCAACTTCAACGACCTCTGCATACTGTGGTTTTTCCTGTGACTGTGTTGGAAGAACGATACCTGATTTTGTCGTTTCTTCTGCAACGGACTGCTTTAATACAACTCTGTCTCCTAACGGTGTTAACTTCATAATATACCCGACCTCCTATTTTTAACTTTTAGCACTCATATTTGTCGAGTGCTAACATAATTCTTATTGTACTCATTTTTCTGAAAAAATCAACCCCTAATTTGTAAATTTAACCAAATGGACACAATTTGCCGGACAGCCCGTATATAATGTATGATTCCTATCCTGTTTTTATGCTATTCCATTATGATTCTATGATCGTATGGTTCGTCTTGATGATGCCCCGTGGCAGCGAATCCTTCGCATTCTTCCACGGCTCGTCCTTAAACCGGTAATCGAACTTGTTGATAAACCAGCCGATATCACCGTTCACCCGCTCCATACCAGCAAAATATGTCTTGTTCAAAATCTCCTGAAATTCTGCATAGGCATCTTTCGGAAGCTTCACACTGCCCTCATCATACAGGATTCCATAATGATAGGTACAAAAGCCCTTGCAGTTTGCAAATTTCTCACGGAACTCCGATTCTTTCTTCCACAGATGGAAGATCGTATCGATGTACCGCATCGACGTCTCCTTCATCCGGTTACAGATAAAGCACGAATCCTCCAGCCGCTTGATATAGTCACTGACGGAAGAGCTTGCCTGCTTCTTGAAGAGTCCACCCGACACAATCGGCTTTCCGGTACTCAGTGCCTTCAAATCCCGGATGGTCTTATCTGTGTGTGTCTTTAACATCAGGGCAAGCCCAAGCCGGTTCTTCTCTGCATAGAGCATCCGTACATGGTGCGCACAAAAGCCCTGCTCATCCGTCATCGCACGGTTATCATCCTCCATATAACTTGGTCCCATCGTGTAATCGATTGCATTCCGTTCCAACTGCCGGTTCATCTCGCAGATTGGACATTCACAGTCCGTCGTAAATGCGTCATTCACAGGAATCGTATACAACTGTTCTGCCATTTTTTGTTCCTCCATTTTCTTGTATCTCATTCAGACGGGCATTTCCCATCTTATTGCGCAAAAGAGAGCACAGCGATCCCGTTGTGCTCTCTTTACTTAGTTTACAATATAATCTCCTGTCTCTGCATCCCGCAGGAAATGCAGTTTCAGATAATTCCTGTAATTACGTAATTTTCCTTCATAGATGATTTCCAGATCATCACACATCCGAAAATCACGTGGACAGGTCAATCCCGGCTTCTTCATAATCAATGAAATCCCCGCCTTACGCAGAACATACGACACAAACTGTGAACAGAAATAATTGTATCGCCGTTCCACCGATCTCTGGCACATCACACCTAAAATTCCAAGATAATTATATCGATAAAATGCTTTTTCACTCTTAAATTGTTCCAGTATTTCCATGATCTTTTCATACTGTTGTTTCGTCACACGCAGTCTCCCGATTCTGCATGTTGTCTGGACATCACGCCCAAATACCCCCGTCGTGATGTCTTCATTGATAAATCCGCAGTCAAACGGATTATGTAAGTGCTTTCTTGCGAAGCTATACATTTCCTTTAATTCCACATCCATCGCCAGTGATGTATGCGCATATGGCTCCCGCGTCCACAGCTTGATCACACGTGATGGAAGTGTCTGTGTCTTGGACAACACAATATAAACACTGTAATCTTCCTCTTCTGGTTCATACATGTGCAAAGGAATGTCTGTCATAATATTATTTGCATCCATACTAAATCAATCTGTTATTACAGATTATGCTCCATCTCATTTATTGTTCTTAATACTCTCCCGAATCATATCTTTCAGCCTCAGTGCCTCATCCTTCATACGTGAAGATGCCAACCGCGATGTAATCACAACGGACAATAACCGCAGTGCATCCTGGTTTTTTCCAAGTCTGCGCGCTAAATCCGCTAATAGATAGTGGAGTGTATTTTCATCCATTCCCGCCATCGGGAACGTCTCTGTTGAGATTGCCTTCAAAAATCCTTCATACGCATTTTTTAAACATTCTCTTTCATCCATATACAGGGAGCGATTTTCCTCCTGTGTGATACCTTCTGGTCTTGCTGCCAGATACTGCCGTTTTCCACGCAGTACCCATGCGTATTTCAGGCACGTATATGCCCTCTCACTGTTTTTTGCTTTTTTCACCATTGCTGTAATCAGTGCCAACTGATAGCGTGTGATTGCATCATCATACGTAAAGATATCCTTCTGGATTGCCGGCTCTATACCATTGAACCTCGAACCGATCTGTTCACTGATATCCCGGATCTGCCGGTTCATCAGCTTGCCAAAATATCTGCCAAGCGCAGAATATCCACACTTGTCGCAGGTAATCACATCATACTTGATTGGATCTATATGATTATAAATCGGTCGAAGATCCGTATCTTTGCTTTCCAGCCGGACCTTTCCAGCCCGCACGCATTTTGTCTTAAATGTCAGATTACAAATCGGGCATTCATAAGTCTTATCAAACAATGCTTCTTTCTCCAGCTCCTCCGGTGACTTTGTCTCTTTGGTTTCCGCTGCGCCACGCTGTGCAGCTGCTCCGGAATCGTTGTCTAAAATCTTTGATTCATCAAAATCACCAAGGCCAAGATTTCCGATTGTGGAAAAAATGCCCATCTCAATCCTCCTCTGCCTAACACCCCTGTTGCTACTCTTATTTACCCGGCTTGTATGAACTCTTTAATGAGACAATCCGGTTAAATACCAAATGATCTTCTGTCGTATCTTTCTCGTCCACGCAGAAATATCCATGACGCAGGAACTGGAACTTATCGCCCTTGGCAGCCTCTCCCAATGCCGCCTCAAGCTTACAGTTCTTTAAAACCGTCAAAGAATTTGGATTATAGTTCAGGGTTCCATCTTCATTGAGTTTTCCCTTTTCTTCATCCACGATATTTTCATACAGACGAACCTCTGCATCCACTGCACTTTCTGCAGATACCCAGTGGATCGTTCCTTTCACCTTTCTGCCTTCAAAGCCGGATCCGCTTCGGGTTTCCGGGTCATAGGTGCAATGAATCTCCGTTACAATACCATTTTCATCCTTCTTATAATCCACGCACTTTACAAAATAAGCTCCCTTTAATCGCACTTCATTTCCAGGGAACAACCGGAAATACTTCTTTGGTGGCTCTTCCATAAAATCTTCACGTTCAATATATAACTCTCTTGAAAATGCGACCTGACGTTTACCCGCTGCTTCGTCCTCCTGATTGTTATCAATATCAAAATATTCCACCTGTCCTTCCGGATAGTTGTCAATCACAAGCTTAATCGGATCTATCACCGCCATCATACGATTTGCTTTCAATCGAAGATCCTCACGGATACAATACTCCAGCATTGCATAATCTACAGAACTTTGTGACTTGGAGACACCAACCATCTCCATAAACATCTTAATAGATTCTCTTGTAAATCCACGTCTACGAAGTGCCGCAATAGATACCAGTCTCGGATCATCCCAGCCATCTACAATTCCATCTTCTACCAGTTTTTTGATATACCGCTTACCTGTAACTACATTTGTCAGATACAGCTTGGCAAACTCAATCTGTCTCGGTGGATTCTTATATTCCAGCTCCCGTACTACCCAATCGTACAGTGGTCTGTGATCCTCAAATTCCAACGTACAGATAGAATGGGTAATTCCCTCCTCGGCATCCTCAATCGGGTGTGCAAAATCATACATCGGATAGATGCACCACTTGTCACCGGTATTGTGATGTGTCATACGTGCAATACGATAGATCACCGGATCCCGCATGTTGATATTCGGACTTGCCATATCAATCTTCGCACGCAATACCTTGCTTCCATCCGGGTATTCTCCGTTCTTCATGCCCTCAAATAATTTCAAGTTTTCCTCTACGCTTCTGTCACGGTATGGACTGTTCTTTCCCGGCTCCTTCAAAGTTCCGCGGTACTCGCGTATCTCATCTGCAGACAGGTCACAGACATATGCTTTTCCTTTCTTGATCAGCTTGATTGCTGCCTCATACATCGCATCAAAATAGTTCGATGCAAAATAAATCTTATCGCCATAATCAGCGCCCAGCCACTTGATATCATCAATGATGGACTGCACATATTCTGTCTTTTCCTTTGTCGGGTTCGTGTCATCAAACCGGAAATGGAATGTTCCGCCATACTCCTTGGCTAGACCATAGTTTAACAAAATCGACTTTGCATGTCCGATATGCAGATATCCGTTTGGTTCTGGCGGAAAACGGGTTACAACCTCTGTATATCTTCCCTCCGCCAGATCTTTATCTATCTCCTGTTCAATAAAATTCTTTGAAACTGTTGCTTCACCTTCCATGAACGTACTCCTTTTTTTCTAGTATTTCTCTATCATAGCATTGTATATGCATTTCGTCAATTTACTCTTTCGTATCGGTCGGTGCAGATGCATCCTGTGTCGCGCTGTTTTGTGTTTCATCTGCAAACACGCTATCCTTCTGGGAATCATAATTCGTCATGATCTTGTTATTGATTTCCATGGAACGCTTCTCATAATCCTCATGTGCAAGTTCTTTTTCTGATTTTTCCACATAGGCTTCGCCACCACCCATACTTGTCTGGAAATCACGATTGACTTCCTCTACCAACGCATTTACCTCTGGCGTAAGAATGGAACCATCTACCTTTGGAATCTCAGATGTCTGTTCCAGATCAGATGGATCTGCCGGCTTCTCTGTTTCCTGTACCGTTGGAATCTCACTGCCTGTACTTCCTTCAATTACAGCATCCGCCAGCTTCTCATCCGCAGTTTCCGTCTGCGGTGCTTCCAACTCCTCGGAAACCTCCGGTTTATCCAGTCCAAGCTTCTGCAAAAGCTCTGGATTCACATCTTTATTTGCATTGGCAAGCTGGGCGATCATATCCTCTGCATCCAACATCTCTTTGTTCTGCTTATTGATCCGTCCTGCAAAGATTACAAGACAGACGATCAGAATCACAATAATCACAGCAGCTCCAACCATAATGCCAATCACAAGCGGATTTGTGAACGGACTCTTCTCTGTCGGAACTTCCGCCGGTGCACTTGGGGTTGCCACAGTCGGGGTTGCCGGAACCAGTACTTCCTCTGACACGATTATCGGTACATAGCGTAAAAATGCCTGTTCCTTTGCATCGTACTCATAAAAGCCTTCCTCGCCCTCAACATTGATCGCATAAACAAGATACAAATCCTTATCTGCGATATCCTCTGATCGATAAGCAACGACCGGATTGTCTCCAATCTTCAAAGTCGTCTCCTTGAATCCATCCGGAATTGCAACACCATCTGGAACTGCAGTTATAATATAACGGTTATACTGAGAAGAATACTCCTGATATGGAGTAAATACATCCTTTTCCGCATCCATAATAAACCAGTGATTCTCGCCATCCTCGTCTTTCAGGCATACCACTGTGATCTTCTTATTTGGGGACTCGTAAGAAAGTACATCCCAGTCCTTATAAGTTGTCGTACCGGCAGTAAAGCCTTCCGGTGCTTCCAGACCATCCTCGTTCATCACAAATGAATATTCTTTTCCATCGATCGTAGCAACCGGATCTCCGACATCTTCGCCCGCCTGTACGTTGATCGTATAGACCTTTACTGCGCCATTTTCTGCAGTAACCGTTACACGCACGGTATTTTTTCCCTTCTGAATCGAATTGGCACCAGAGACACTCGTTGTCGCGTTGCCATCTGCAGCAGATGCGCTGACAACCACACTTGTAACATCCTCATCCACCTGTAACGAGTATGTCGTACGGTCTGCGGAAAATGCAGGTGTCAATGTACCCGGAGATACCTGCAGACCTGCCAGATCGCAATCTGCCGATCTGCCGTCATCCTCCGTTGTCTCGGTTGTCTCTCCGGCCTCTGTTGTTGCATTTCCATTATTGTTATCTCCATTGTTCGATGCAGTTGCAACCGTTACAGTTGCACCTGCATGTGAGATTGATATGGCATTGCCGTTGATATCATAGACATCACTTCCACTTGTTGTGATACTTCCACTGCCGTTTGCAATGGCTGTAAAGGATATCGAAAACGAACCCGCAGAGGTTCCACTTGCCGTTACAGTTCCACCACCGCCATTGACGATGGCGCTTCCACTTGCGGAATTATATTGCAGCACACTCGAATTGTAGGACACATAGATCGTATATGCGGAAATATCCGAGCCACTGACGGATATCGTTGCCGTAACATTGTTTCCTACACTCACAGTACTTGCGCTCAGTGCGATCACTACATTTGCCGCCTGTGCATCAATCTTTCCAAATTGCAGGCATAAAATGAATGCCGTTAAAATTGCCAGTCCACGTTTCAAAAATTGTTTCATGATAGTCCTCCTGCTTCTTCCTGTCGTTTCTCATGTATGTTACTGGATTGTCTCCAATCCAACAATATGCCGCTGTATCTTGACGATATCCAA
Source organism: Lachnospiraceae bacterium UBA5902 (assembly GCA_002431865.1). Classification (GTDB taxonomy): domain Bacteria; phylum Bacillota; class Clostridia; order Lachnospirales; family Lachnospiraceae; genus Coprococcus_C. The sequence goes on along the minus strand of DJEI01000059.1, from coordinate 33,258 downwards.
CGCGGTTACTTTTCCATCTCCATTGATATCCGCGATTGCAAGCACATCACTGTTTAACGCGTCCAGACCAACGATTAGACGCTGTATCTTGACAATATCCAAAGCTGTGATCCTGCCATCACCGTTCAGGTCGCCCTTCTTGCCACCCGCGGATGGTGTCGTCGGATTGTTCGTTGCCGTGCCCCGCACGACTGTTAATTTATAGGTTCTGGTTGCACCACTCTGCGCCGTAACCACAAGACTGATCACGTTTGTTCCCTGTGACAGGCTCACCGTTCCTGCGCCGCTCACACGTGCATTCTTGTTGACCGGTGTCGCTGTAATATTGATCTTATCCACAGAAGCGGACACGATCAGGGAATAATCGGTCGTATTGTTCACCGCATAGGACGGTGTCAATCCGTATCCCGCGATTGAAAGCGTTTTGAGCCAATTATTTGGATTTCCGGAATCCGCAGGTTTTGAAACTGCCTGTGAAGGCAGGCTGGAATAAACCGGAATCTCAAACATCATTGAGGAATTGAGCAGATTGTTGTTTTTGTATGCATTATAACTTGTCAGACACTCCGTTGCTGGTGACTGGATATTCGTCATGTACTGATGACTGAACAGACTGTTCTTGTTTGTAACGTTAAATTTCTGTGTATATAATGTATTCTGTCCGACATTGATATATGATGCGCCAAGATACCATGCACCACCAATGATAGACTTTGCTGCGGTGTTCCACGGTCGTCCATACGAACCGCTTCCGGCTGCCCATTGCAGACCCTTTACCGCTGCGTTGCCATTTGGCGTATCATACGCGCCAATGTTATAGAAGTTGTAAATACCCGGATACGAAGAATTCGTTCCAGAGCATGCAGTTCCAATCGTAGAACCCATCTCCAGACGGATACGGCTCGCAATATGATATGGGCTGACACCGGACTGTACCGCGGCCTCCATTATAATCTGTGCGTAAGTGCGGCTGTCGCCTGCTGGTTTTGTCTGCGACATAAAGGTACCCTTTAAAATTGCTTCCACACCAGTCTCATTCTGCACACCCTGCTGATAAGACAGGCTCTCAAATGCAAAAATATAATTCTCATACAAGTATGTACGTGGGTCCATATAATAGGCAACCAGTTCGTCCGATGCCGCAAACCATGTCTTGCCATCAAAGGAACTCCATGTGTCCGTCGCAATATTATAACCGATCGTCGTCGATCTCCAGTTATAATGCGGATACGAGTTTGTGCCATAGATCAGATTCTTGACCTGCCCGGATTTGGATACCTCATTGGCTACAAGTGTATTCCAATCCACTTCGGTCTGAACCGCCCGAAACTCCCAGTTTGGGTATTTCTCATGGATGGCACGCAAATAAGGCTTATAGCTGTCCGGAAATCCCTGTGCCGAAAGCTTTGCCTCAAAATCGGCATCCCCGCTCGGTGTCGAAGGCGCTGGTGCTGCACCAGCCACCACGTATTGAGAGCTCACATATCCGGTATAGCTGCCACCATTATAGGTGAGCGTTACCTTATACCAGCTGGAATTAGATGTATCCTGAATCGTCAGTGCCTGTCCGCCATTTAGATAAATTGTATTTCCATTGGTATCTTTTATCGGCGTACCACCGGGTGTCTCACGAAAATAAACCCCAGTTACACCAGATTTTATAGAACCTTCCGTTGCTGCTGACGCGTGCAAAACGGGTATATATTGAAAAAGCAGAACAACCATGCAGATTGCCACTACCGTTGCTATCCATCGTTTTTTTGTCATCAAACCACACCTTTTCTGAATTCGAGCCTAGTTACACAAGGGTAGTATAACACAATATATTGATGGTTGCAGTAATTTTTTGGCTTTTTTTGTGATTTTTCACAGAATTTTATGAATTTTTGATTTCAACATTCCCTCTTGACAGAAAACCAATAATAAAGTATTATCTCTGTTGTGCTTTATACAAAGCAAGCTGGTATGGCTCAGTCGGTAGAGCGTCGCATTGGTAGTGCGGAGGTCACGGGTTCGATTCCCGTTACCAGCTTATAAAAAAGAAACTTCCTTTGTAAGAAAGTTTCTTTTCTTTTTGTCTAATTCTATTTCCTTGATAATTTCCCCCGGATACGCTGTAATGCATTATCGATTGACTTCTCTGTCTTTCCGAGCTGCTCTGCGATTTCCTCATAGGAAAGTCCCTGCAAATACAGCTTTAACACCTGCTGTTCAAGCTTGCTCAGTTCTTTTTTGATTCGTGCATTCCGATCCTCGATCTGTTCGCGTGCAATCAATAGCTTCTCCGGATCTTCTTCCCGGCTTGTGGAAAGACGTTCCTCCAGCATGAAGTTGTCTCCCTCCTCGCTGTTCATATACAACGATACATAGGAATTTAACGGCACATGCTTCTTACGGTTCGAGTTTGTGATTGCATTCTGGATCTGTCTGCGGATACAGACACAGGCAAAGGTGGAAAAGCTGGCTGCCTTGTCCGGGCTGTAATCCCGGATTGCCTTAAAAAGTCCAATCATTCCCTCCTGTGCCAGATCCTCGGTTTCCGCGCCGATCAGATAGACTGTACGCACTTCCCGTTTGACCAGATATCCATACTTTTGCAACAGGAACTCCGTTGCCTCGTCCTCGCCAGCCCGTCCAAATGCAAGTATTTGATTGTCGTCCATCTTTGTATAATCCATCGCTTCTTCTCCGTATTTTTACTGCATTCTCTGCCGCACAACCTCATAGGCAAGCACACCGGCTGCCACGGATGCATTCAACGAATCTATATCGCCCTTCATCGGAATCGATACAACATAGTCACATTTTTCTTTGACAAGACGGCTCACACCGCTTCCTTCGTTTCCGATCACAAGACCGATCGGTCCGGTCAGGTTCGCCCGGTACATCACCTCACCGCCCATATCAGCACATGCAAACCATAATCCCTTTTCCTTTAATTCTTCGATTGTCTTGGCAATATTTGTCACCTTGGCAACCGGCGTATAGTGGATTGCACCTGCCGAAGCCTTGACTACCGTTGCCGTCAGTCCGACTGCACGTCGCTTCGGAATGATCACGCCATGCGCGCCACATAGATTTGCGGTACGGATGATCGCACCTAAGTTATGCGGATCTTCAATCTCATCTAAGATAAAGATAAACGGATCTTCGCCCTTTTCCTTTGCTTTTTCTAAAATATCGTCCACTTCCGCATAGGAAAATGCCGCCGTAATTGCCATCACGCCCTGATGTTTCCGGTCCGGAGACATCTGATCGAGTTTTTCCTTACTCACAAAATTCACGATCACATCCCGTTTCTTCGCATTACGCAGGATGGACGAGATCACACCATCACGCAGACCGTCCTGAATATACAGCTTATCGATTGTCTTTCCTGCCCGAAATGCCTCTAACACCGCATTTCGTCCCTCAATCATATGATCGTCCTGCGGTTCCTGTTCATTTATGATATTCTTATTCTCACTCATTTTTGTTTTCCTTCTTCTTTTCCACCCGGACATGTTTCGCATATTTATGCACACTTCCTGCACACCTGTATATTATCATATAGCCTGCCCGGACATGCTGCATATCCGTTATCTCAGTTTTCATCATACCTATGATTCCTTGCCCGCGAGATACTGCCGGATCATACCATCCACAAAATACTGCAGCCGCTCCATATCCCCTTTGAGATACAGATAGCCATACAGAGCCTCTAACCCGGTTGCCTTGCGGTACTGTCCCATCGTTGCATTCTTCGCCTTGGAATGGGTATTTGTATTTCTGCCACGCTTATAAACATCAAGCTCATCCTCCGACAATTCTTCCATGATCCGGTTGATATAATCTGCCTGATTCACCGCCTTGACGATCTTGCTGACCTCCACATGATACTTATGTGGCTGCATATTGGAATGTGTGACGAAATATTTTTTCACAAGCAGATCCAATATACTGTCTCCCATATAGGCAAGCGCGAGCGGCGAATACTGATATGCATTTGCCTGTTCGGTCTTTACGCTCTTTTCCATCTTACACCTTCTCTGGTATCTTCCAGAATGATTCCCTTCTCTGTGAGCAGATCACGGATCTCATCGGCTCTCGCAAAGTTCTTTGCCTTTCTGGCTGCCTGACGCTCCTCGATCAGGTTCTCGATTTCCTCATCCAGGAGCACCTCCTGCTCCTTGATATCAATACCGAGAATATCCATCAGCTGTTTCATTGTATCATAAATTTTCTGTGCAAATGCCTTGCTTGTTACACCTGCCTCAACATTTGTATTTGCAAATTTAACAAGCTCGAAGATTACAGAGATTGCATCTGCAGTATTTAAGTCATCCTCCATGGCATCCTCAAACCGCTTTACATACGTTGGAATCTCCTCTGCAAGTTTTGTCTCTGCCTCTGTCATATCAGAAACTGTACTGTTGTTGATTGCTTCTTCTACCTTCGATGCAGATGTGCGGATTCTGTCCAGTCCGTTCTTAGAACTTTCCACAAGCTCTGCAGAGAAGTTAAGCGGACTTCTGTAATGTGCAGAAAGCATGAAGAAACGGATGACCTGCAGATCATACTTTTCTCCAATCTCTCTTACTGTAAAGAAGTTTCCAAGTGACTTGGACATCTTCTCATTGTTGATCTTCAAAAATCCATTGTGCATCCAATACCTTGCAAACTCTGTATCATTGGCTGCCTCGCTCTGTGCGATCTCATTTTCATGATGCGGGAAGATCAGATCCTCACCACCGGCATGAATATCAATGACATCGCCAATATACTTCTTCGACATAACCGAACACTCCAGATGCCAGCCCGGTCTTCCATCACCCCAAGGAGATGGCCATGATGGCTCACCCTCTTTTTTCGGCTTCCAGAGTACGAAATCAAGCGGATCTTCCTTCTCGTCCTCACCGGATACAAGAAGCTCGCGGTTTCCGGCACGCAGATCATCGATATTCTTCTTGGAAAGCTTTCCATAATCAGAGAACTTTCTTGTACGGAAATATACCGTTCCATTTACTTCATATGCATAGCCTTTTTTGATCAGCGTCTCTACCATCGCAATCATATCCGGGATTTCTTTCGTTGCCTGCGGATGTGTCGTTGCCTCCTCTACATGAAGCGCTGCCATATCCTTCTTACACTCCGCGATATAACGTTCGGAAATCACAGACGCATCAACGCCCTCCTCATTTGCACGCTTGATGATCTTGTCATCGACATCAGTAAAGTTCGATACATAGTTTACCTCATAGCCCTTGTACTCAAAATATCTGCGCAATGTATCAAACACGATCATCGGTCTTGCATTTCCGATGTGAATATAGTCATATACGGTTGGCCCACAGACATAGATGCCTACTTTTCCCTCTTTGATCGGATGAAATTCATCCTTATGTCTGGTAAGTGTATTAAAAATCTTCATACCTGTTCGTTCCTCCTGCGATCATTCCATTTTTCTTTTTCAAATATGTCATGCAATCTGCGGTTTGTCAAGCAAAAGCTTAATGTGCAAACTGCGAATTATACAGATTCGTATAGAAACCGTTTTGCGCCATAAGCTGCTCATGGTTACCCTTCTCGATGATATTTCCATCTTTCATAACTAAGATCACATCTGCCTCCCGGATTGTTGACAGTCTGTGTGCCACGATGAAGCTTGTTCTGCCCTGCATCATACGATTAAATGCTTTCTGGATCCGGATCTCCGTACGTGTATCGATTGAAGATGTCGCCTCATCCAGAATAAGCATCGGTGGCAGTAACAACATCACACGCGTGATACAAAGAAGCTGTTTCTGTCCCTGTGACAGATTACTACCGTCCTCGGCAATCACCGTGTCATAGCCCTGTGGCAGACGGCGGATGAAGCTGTCAGAATGTGCAAGCTTTGCTGCCTGTACGATCTCTTCATCCGTTGCATCCGGCTTTCCATATACAATGTTCTCACGGATCGTACCGCTCTTTAACCATGTCTCCTGCAATACCATGCCATAATTCTGGCGCAGGCTGTCTCTTGTCATATCGCGGATATCTGTACCATCGACTGAGATAGAACCGGTATCCACATCGTAAAAGCGCATCAGCAGATTGATGAGTGTACTCTTTCCACATCCGGTTGGTCCGACGATTGCAACACGCATACCCGGTTTTACAGAGAGGTTCAGGTTTGTGATAAGTGTCTTATCCTTCACATAGGAGAAGTTTACGTCCTTAATCTCGATTGCGCCTTTTGTATCAGCTAATATATATGCGTTTGCTTTCTCTGGTACCTGTGGTGACTCATCCAGAAGCTCAAACACACGTCCGGCACAAGCCATCGCATTCTGAAGCTCGGTGATGACATTCGATATCTCATTAAATGGTTTTGTATACTGGTTTGCATAACTGAGGAAACATGTAAGCTGTCCAACAGTAAATCCGGTCATGATCGCAGAAATAGCACCGATGATACCTACTGCCGCATATACAAGGTTGTTGACAAATCTTGTGCATGGATTGACCAAGGAGGAATAGAATGTCGCTGACATACTGTCCTTCTCCAGACGATCGTTTATCTCCTCAAAACGATCGAGTGCATCATCCTCATAGCCAAATGCCTGCACGATCTTCTGCTGTCCGACCATCTCATCAACCAGTGCTGTGATCTCACCACGTGTCTCTGACTGCTGGTGGAACAGATGATACGTCCGCTTCGCAATAAACGATGCTACAAACAGAGAAAGCGGTGTCAGGATAACAACGACCAGTCCGATCGGTACATTTACAACCATCATGAAACCAAGTGTTGCAAGAATCGTTACGATTCCGGTGAACAACTGTGTAAATCCCATCAGAAGTCCGTCTGCAAACTGGTCGATATCCGACACGATACGGCTCACGATATCGCCGTGTTTGTGTGAATCAATATAGGAAAGCGGAAGCTCCTCCATATGATTGAACACCTCGATACGGATATCCCTCACAACGGAATATGTGATATGATTGTTGATAATATTCATGAACCACTGCGAAAGCACTGTCACAACGGTTACCATCAAAAATGTGTAGATGATGTCTTTGATTCCGTCGAAGTCAACCAGACCTTTTCCGACGATCAGGTCAATCGCATCGCCGGTCAGAATCGGTGCATACAAGGTAGAGGCAACGGTGATCATCGCGCAGATGAACGAGAGGATGACCAGAATGCGGTATTTCCTGATATGTGTCAGTACACGCTTCAACACAGCTTTATCAAAGCCCTGCAGCTTCTTTTTCTTATCCTTAGACATTTGCCTTCACCTCCTTGTTCTGAGATGCGTAAATCTCCCGGTATACCGGGCAATCCTTCATCAATGTATCATGATCGCCAATGCCAGCGATCTTACCATCGTCCAAGACGATAATCTTATCTGCATACATAATGGATGATGCACGCTGCGATACAAGGAATACCGTCGTGTGATCGGTTTTCTCTTTAATTGCCTTCCGGAGTGCTGCATCCGTCGCATAGTCAAGTGCAGAAGAACTATCATCGAGAATCAGGATCTCCGGCTTCTTCACAAGCGCACGTGCGATCGTCAGTCTCTGCTTCTGTCCACCGGACAGGTTCTTGCCACCCTGGTTCAGTATGAACTCAATGCCGCCCTCTTTCTGCTGTACAAAGTCCTCCGCCTGTGCGATAGAAAGTGCTTCCTCGATTTCCTCTTTCGTTGCATCTTCCTTGCCCCAGCGGATATTATCTGCGATTGTTCCGGAGAAAAGCACTGCCTTCTGCGGAACAACTCCAATCTTTTCAATTAACTGTTCCTTCGGATATTCCTTTACATCCACGCCATCGATCTTGATGCTTCCCTGTGTGCAGTCATAGAAACGCGGAATCAGATTCACAAGTGTGGACTTACCAGAGCCGGTACCTCCGATAATGCCGATCGTCTCTCCGCGGTTCACCTTCAAGAATACGCCCTCGATGGAGGATTCCTTTGCCTCTGCATATGTGAGACCGGCATCGACAAACTCCACCTTCGGAATTGCCGTACCACCGGCAGTTCCTACCGGTGCTGTCTCATATACCTGGCTGCTTGTCGTCTCGAAGATTGCCCCCAGGCGATTCGCACAGGCAACTGCCTTTGTCTCGGTGATAATCAGATTCGCAAGCTTTACAAGCTCGATCAGAATCTGTGACATGTAGTTTACAAGTGCATAGACCTGCCCCTGTTTCAAGATACCGAGATCTACCTGCTTTGCGCCACCCCAGATCAGAGCTACGATAGACAGGTTAATCACTGCATAAGTCAGCGGATTTAAGAAAGAAGAAATCTTTCCGACGAAAAGCTGTCCCTTCGTTAATGCCTCCGTTACCTCGGCGAATTCTTCTTTTTCCTTCTTCTCCTGGTTAAATGCACGGATGACACGCACACCGGACAGATTCTCTCTGGACTTCAATGTCACTGTGTCAAGCCTGCTCTGTACTTTCTTATACAAAGGAATCGAAACAAGCATGATTCCAAATACGATCACGATCAGAACCGGAAGCGTGATGAAGAACACCCGCGACGCTTTTGCATTGACTGTAAATGCCATGATCGTTGCACCAAATACGATAAACGGCGAACGCATAAACAAGCGCAGGAACATATTGATTCCCGTCTGCACCTGATTGACATCACTCGTCATACGTGTAATGAGTGTCGCACTGCCGAGCTTATCGATCTCTGTATAGGAAAGTGTCTCGATATGCTTGAACAGATCATACCGGATTTCCTTTCCGATTCCCATTGCCGTCTTCGCGGAAAAATACTGTGCTGTGATCGAACACCCAAGACCGATCACACCGAGTCCGACCATGACGAGCGCCATCTTGTAGATATACGGCTTGTTATTTCCTGCGATACCGTTATCAATGATTGCCGCCATAACGAGCGGAACCAGAAGCTCAAAGGTCGCTTCCAGCATCTTGAACAACGGTGCCAAAATTGCTTTCCATTTGTAATTCTTGAAATACTGTAATACCTGTTTCACGTTTTTCTTTCCTTTTCTCTTTCCCTTATTTTATAGTTGACCTATGAGACAAATTCCCTTAAACTATTATAGACAAGGATTTTTCTTTTTCAATACATAATCCAAAAAATGTAAAGGAGATTCATGCTATGGACGATAAAAACAGATCATTTCCAACTGATAATACCGACGACGATGACTATGTAGACATGGTGTTAGATGATGGCACAGAGCTTCATTGCAATGTCATTGCCATCTTCCCGGTCGAAGGTCAGCAGTATATCGCACTGCTTCCGGACAAAGTCGTAGAAGGCTACGAAGAAGACGACGTCTTCCTCTACCGTTACACAGAGAAGGAAGGCGACGACGTCGAGCTTGGCATGATCGATTCCGAGGAGGAATACGAGATCGTTGCCGATGCATTTGACGAGCTTTTAGACAACGAAGCCTACGAAGACATGTAAGCTTCTCTATTCTGTAAAGTCATAGATTTCCACTGTCTGTGTTTCAAACCGGAAGCTGTAAATGTATGACCACTGCGTCGTTCCGTTCAGGCACAGATCGACGTTTCCATAAAATGTGCAATTATCATTTGCATCCAATGAAAATCCATCTACTGTCACACCGTAGATGGATGTTTCTTTGTCTGACAATTCTTTCATCCGCAGGCAACTGTCGATCACCATCTGCCGCACATCATCAAGCGTGGTTTCTTTCTTCACAAGCGCATCCGTCAGCGTAAGCTTCTTATCCTGAATCCTGTCATAATTATAGCTTGCAATGTCTCCATAGCCACCAACAAGTGGATATTCGACATAGCGTACAACCGCTTGTAAATACTGATTCGTGCTATATTCTGTTGTGCGGATCTCCGGGATGATTTCTTCTCCATCCTTGTCCTTATCATAAATTGCTCCCGGTCCATCCATGATGTCCTGATTCAATTCTTCAATTACCGTGCTGTCATGCGTCGATGTAAATTGCGGAAGCTCAATCGCATGTCCGTCGAGCTCTGTATGTACTGCATAGGTCAGGGAAGAATCCTCCGATGCGTAATTCACCGCTTCGGTTGTCTCTTCCTTTGCTGCACAGCCAACCATGCATAAACAGCTTCCGATTGCTGCAAGCAGCATAACTATTTTGCTCTTTTTTAAGATTCCTTTTGCCATGTTATATCCTCCACAAACCGGCTCCTGTCTTTTGCTTTCCCCGCGATTGTTTTTGGCACATAGATATGCAGTGCGTGTCTTGCCCGCGTCATAGCAACATAGAACATCCGCCGTTCCTCTTCAAGTTCCGCTGCTGTCTTTGCCTTTTTATACGGTGTGATCTCTTCCACTGCATCGAGGATGTACACCGTATCAAACTCCAATCCCTTTGCACTGTGCATCGTCATAAGGTTAACACCCTTCCGCATACGGTTTTTCTCCTGCTGTCTCGCAAGTTGTTCCTTATATTCATCTATAAATGTGAACAGCTCTGCGTAGCTTTCCATATCTTTAATCATATATCCAAGCTCATCTAAAACCTCATACATTTCCGTTGCATCAAGCTGGCGGTATTCTGCGTAATCCTTGATATATGTATCATAGCCAATAAAATTCCGGATAAAATTAAGTGCCGGATACGGGCGAAGCTTCCGAAGCATCTTCACATCTGCCATCAGCTTATCCAGATTCTCGACGACGGACTCCCTATTGCGGAGCCGAAACCGCAGTTTATCATAATCGACCGGATCTTCAAGCAAGACGTCCCGGCTGATATAGCGCGACGGTTTATTTATGATTCTTAAAAATGTCGCCCGCGAGGTATCGCCCATTGCAATCCGCATATAATCCAGCACATACCGCACTGCAAAATGGTCAAACAGATTCGGCAATGCATCGCTCAGCGTATATGGGATATTATATTGATTAAGCTTATAAGCAAGCCGACGTGGCTGTAAATTTGTCCGGTACAACACCGCTTGTTTTTCATACGCGATTCCAGCCTGATACTGTTCCCGGATACGCCGTATAATACACTCGTTTTCCTCCGCCTCATCTTTGACGGTATGCATCTGTACAATCCCCGGCTCTTTTGAAACTGCTTTTAATTGCTTCTTATATCGCGTCTGATTCTTCTCAATTACCTGTGTTGCCGCCTGCACGATCCGGTAATCGGAGCGGTAATTCTCACCGAGATACACGATCTCACAACTTGAAAAATCCTTCCGAAACTGTTGCATGATCTCTGGTCTTGCACCCCGGAATCCATAAACGGACTGGTCATCGTCTCCAACGATACATGCATTTTGCCGTGGATTTGCCAGCATCCGAAAAATCTCATACTGAATCCGGTTACTGTCCTGAAACTCATCTACCATGATATACGGAAACAGACTTCTACATTTATCCAGAATATCCGACCGCGCTGTTAATAGCTCATAGCAAAGCACCATCATATCGTCAAAATCGATCAGCTTCCTGCGTTTTAACTCTGCTTCCAGCCGTCGGTACAACTCCCGGAATGCATGCTCTGGCATATCCTTACTATAATAATTTTCCACATCCATCATGTCACATTTGACAAGGCTTACCTGTGAAACAATACTGCTTACAATCTCTTCCTTGTTCTCGTAGCTAAGCTCCATCGTATGCAAGATCTGCTCGATGATCCCCCGCTTTTCTTCCTCAGAAATCACGTGCAGCATGGATTGCCCATATGCAGTTTTTAAAATCCAATAAAATATGGAATGAAAGGTTCCAAATCGAACCGGATAATCCTTTCCGGGTGTCATCGCACGAAAACGCTGCTGCATCTCCCCCGCGGCTGCCCGTGTAAAGGTTATAACAAGAATATCTGCGGGTGAAACACCCGCAGATTCTATCAGATACTTGATTCGTTTTGTAATTACAGTTGTCTTCCCGGAGCCCGGTCCTGCAATCACCATCATAGGTCCATCCACATGCGAAACCGCTTTGGATTGTGCCTCGTTTAATTTCATATTATGCATTCGCTCCACAGCACTTCTTATACTTCTTTCCGCTTCCACAAGGACATGGATCGTTACGTCCAACCTTTGGCGGCTTTACGATTGTCTTGGAAGACTTCTGGATCTTGTACAGTTCCTTTCTTCTCTCAGGAGTCAGGATCTTATCCCACTGTGGAAGTGTATACAACCACTCTGCGTTGCAGTCTACCATGTTCATATAAAGCTTCTCTGGATCATAGCCAAGTGCTACCTGTGAATCTTCTTCCAGCTCATCAACCTTGTTTGGCACGATCAGACTGTCCTCGATACCATCCAGGAATCCGATCATCAGTTCAATGCTCATATCGTACTTCTCAGCCAGTTCTTTGACCGTACCGCCCTCGATCTCAACCGGATTCTCAAGAATCTTCTCATAAACTGCCTTTTCTCTCTGGAAATAATCAAGCCAAAACTCCTTTCCTTCTGGAGTTCTGTCATCAAGACTATATGCATGCTCACGCCATTCTGTTAATAAACTCATAACCGTACCTACACAGTGTTATCCTGTGTTTTCCTTTCATTTTTTCATCCAATCTAGTATAGCAAACCAGTCTTTATTTTTCAAGACCGATTCTTTTTGTGATTTTGCAGAACCTTTCCCAGCCAAAGCACCACATAAATGAGTATCGGCACTATAATCACCAGCGCCAGACTCGGCATAAAATATTTGCTGCCTGTCACGCCTGTCACAATCACCAATACGATCAGTGCAAAAATCACAACCAGTCCCACCCACGCCATTACACGTAAAATTGGGCGTCTGCGTATACTTTGTTCATACGTCTCTGTCTTTTTTTCTTCCATGCTCTCTCCATCGCCGCAGCGTTTTGCTTATTCATATCGAAGTGCATCGATTGGATTCAGGTTCGATGCCTTGACCGAAGGAATAAATCCAAACACAATTCCAATCACCATAGAGAAGATTACTGAGATTGCAATCGCTGCTCCGCTGATTGCAACCGGAACCGACGCAACATCAGAAATCAGATATGCAAGTCCCACGCCAGCGCCAACTCCGATGATACCACCCATGCTTGTAAGCACAGCTGCCTCTGTCAGAAACTGCATCAAAATCACGGATTTTCTGGCTCCCAGCGCTTTCTTCAGACCAATCTCTCTCGTACGTTCTGTCACAGATACCAGCATGATATTCATAACGCCGATACCACCTACCAAAAGAGAAATACTTGCAATCCATATGAGCTGCTGGCTTGTCGATGCGCTGACCTCCTGCATTGCCTTCGCAGTCTCCAGAAGATCTTCACTCTTATACTTGAAAGAGCTGCCGCTCTCTTCCTCTGATCCACCTTCCGAAGCATTCTCACTGCTTGTTGCAGGCATGTATGAATTCATAATATCAGCAGTTTTCTTTCCTGCATTTGTCATGGCATCCGTACCCGCCGGCTTCACAACCAGGTTGTACGGCTCATCAAACGAGAAAATCAAAGGCCAGTTCACATCTGTGATAAATACCTGACCGGATGTTGTATTTCCATAATAGGTATACCAGTCATTCATATTGGTAACCTTCGGGGTAAATCCATCCAACTGCTCAACGACACCGACAATGATAAAAGGCTCACCCTTAATCTCCAGAGTCTTACCGATCGGATTCTCGCTTGCGAACAATGTATTCGCTGCAACCGTATCCAGAATCACACCCTTTGTATAGTCTGTCCAGTCCTGCCCTTCAAACAGTCGTCCAGTCTGCACTGTATATCCCATCACACGGAAGTAATCCTTATCTACACCATAGACCGGTGCATTGCCCAGATCCTTTGTTCCGCTGTTGATGCCTTCATAAAGTGCGCCATACCGGTAAGATGCAACTGCAGTTACCTCATCCACTGCCAGAATCTCATTTTTTATATCATCTGTGACCATCGGCATATTTTCCGGTGTGGAAGAATCACCGGATGTATATGTCCATTCACCCTGATACAATTTTACATTTACAATGTTATTTCCAGAGCCGACCAGATTCTCCTTGATCTGCTCACTCGTTCCCTTGATCGTTGATACAATCGCGATAATTGCTGCAATACCAATAATAATACCAAGCATGGTAAGAAGGGAACGCATCTTATGTGCCCAAATTCCTTGGAACGATAATCTTATATTTTCTAACATAGACTGATTTCCTTTCTTATCAATTATACAAATCATCCGTCGACTTCTGTACAGTCTTTACGCCTTCCACTGCCTCATCGAGATACGGAAATGCAATGTAATCCTGCATCGTCAGGCCACCGAGTACCAGAACAGCATCTCCAGATGTTTTATTTCCAACCTTAATATAGGTTTTTTTCAATTTTCCATCAACATCCTTCATGACATAGTAATTACTTCCTTCCTGCTTCATAAACGCCTTTGACAGATAGAATCCACTGTTTGTATCCTCTGGATCAGAATTCAGCGTAATCTCCATATACATATACTGACTGACATCCGTCGCGTCGGTCAATGCAATCTTAATCGGATAATACGTCTCCACTTTAGAATTGTAATTGCTATAATTCTCATCCGGGAAGGTAGAGATTTCTGTGATCGTACCTTCGTAATTCATACCGGTATCATAGCAATACATAGACACGGTATCACCGACCTTAACCGTCGACATCGCAAGCTCGCCGATCTGGCTTTCGACCAGATATCCATCCGCTGCACTGACAACTAAGATTGGATCACCACTCGAAGCTGCTTCATCTGCAGTTATCACGCTCTTTACCACGCCATCGAAATTCGCAAGCACCTCTCCAGTCGAATTCTGCATTTCCTCCATCTGAAGCTTAACCTGCGCAATCTCATACTGTGTCTGCATGGATTTGATTTCCTGTTCCTTCTGTGCAATCTGATTTTTCAGTTCCTCCCGTGTTGGAGGAGTATCTGCATCTGGATCTGGATCTGTATCTGGATCTGGCTGCGGCACATCCGAACCCGTTGCGACTGGAACAACCGGTGCTTCAGTCGTCGGAATATCCTCTAACGGTGTGGTTGCCTTTAACTTTTCCAGCTCCCGCTGTGCATCAATGATCGATACACGGGATAACTCCAGTTCTGATCTTTGCAGCTCCAGCTGTAAGTCATTTGCAGTTGTATCATAGACAAGCAGCACATCACCGGCTTTCACACTCTGTCCTTCTGTTACCTTAATCTCCGATACGGACTGTGTCTTTCCTACATAGACCTTCTGCTCCGAATTCACAGTCACATTTCCACTCAGTGTGCTGTTATCCCACATATTAGAAGCATCATATCCAATCTCACTGACTGCATACACACCTGCAGTTTTGCTGTTCTGATTCTTCTGCTTCAATGTGCGGAGTGCGAAATAAATACCACCGAGCACAACCACGCAGGAAAGAACGATAATAATTATTTTCTTTGCCTTATTCATGCTCATCACCTCCGGTCATCGGGGCTTGTGCCATCTGTGCTTCTGGCATATCTGCCACTCCCTGTTCTGACTGTCCGAATGCTTCTCCCATTGGCTGGGCATCTCCCTCATACAGCTCACCATCAATGATTTTTACAACTCGATCTGCATAAGACGCAATCTCGTCAGAGTGCGTAATTATAATAATCGTCACTCCCTGCTTATGCAATGTGTCAAACAGCTCCATCACCTGTAAACCGGATTTGGAATCAAGTGCTCCCGTCGGCTCGTCGGCAAGCAGAATCCTCGGATCTGTCACCATCGCACGTGCAATCGCCACTCGCTGTTTCTGTCCACCGGAAAGCTGTGTCGGCTTGAAGCTGACACGATCCGCCAGATCAACCATCTCCAGCATTTCTTTTGCCTTTTGTTTCCGTTTCTTGATTGGCACCTTCGCATACTGCAACGGAAGCGCTACATTGTCAAGTGCACTCTGTCTTGGCAGCAAATTAAAATTCTGAAATACGAATCCGATCTTCTGGTTGCGCACTTCGGAAAGTTCTTTATCTTTGCACTTCTCAATCTCCACATCATCAAGCAGATAGGTTCCTGAAGTTGGCTTATCAATACATCCGATTATATTCATCAGCGTGGACTTACCAGAACCTGACGGACCCATGATTGCCACATACTCCCCTTCTTCTACACAGAGATTGATATCTTTCAGTACAGGCACTTCCATCGTGCCCTGAATATAATTCTTATAGATATTTTTCAATTCCAGTAACACTATTGCCCCACCTCGCTATCGCTGTCTGGCGCAGATTCATCCTGTGGTGCAGTCTCTTCCACAGATCCA
Source organism: Lachnospiraceae bacterium UBA5902 (assembly GCA_002431865.1). Lineage (GTDB taxonomy): Bacteria > Bacillota > Clostridia > Lachnospirales > Lachnospiraceae > Coprococcus_C. The sequence continues at coordinate 17,046 of DJEI01000059.1, read as the reverse complement.
TCAATGCCGTCCGTATTGGCACCATCATCAATATTATTTATGCTGCCATCATCTAAAATACCGTCATCGGTATAACCATCAATATAGCCATCATCTGTGTAACCGTCGATATAACCATCATCCAAAGAACCGTCATCGCTGCTTCCATCATCATAAGAACCATCATCCCCTGTATCGTCAATCACGACATCCTCATAGTTATGAGTAACCTTCATGCCTTCCTTCACACGGTCCTCTGGATATGCGATATAATCATCCTCCGTCAGGCCAGACAGAATCTGATACCGCATCATATTCTCATCATACTCGCCAAGCTCTACCTTACGCTTCTCAATGTATCCCTTTGCATTTTCTGCCCATACATAGGCGCCATCGCCCTCCTGCATGATATAATATTCATCCAGCCACAAACCTTCCTTCACATCGCCCTGTCCATAGTCTGCTTCCACATAGACATGCTGTCCAAGCATCAGTCCATCCGTACTGTCCAGACTGATATAAAATGGATACTTCGTTGCGGTTGTTCCTGAGTTTCCATAATAATCATTGCTGCTTCCATTATCTGGATGCTCCAGATCAATTTTTGTCACTTTGCCTGTCCATGTCGAATCATCGACTCTGGAACGAACGATCATGCTCTGTCCCTCTGACATACTGCGGACTGTCAGTTCGCTTGCAGTTGCCTTGATCCGGTAATCGCCCTTTGCCATAATGGTGATATATGCATTGCTTGTAGAGTCTGAACCATTATCAGAATTACTATTGCTGCTATCATCATCCGAGCTGCTTGTCGAATTGTTCTCATTGATTGTCTTAATGATACCATCCATTGGTGCAACGACCTTTGTATTCTCCATAGAGAGCTTCTGACGATCAATCTCCAGCTGCTTTGCACTTGCATCATAATTTGCCTGATTAACCTGTGCCTGCAGATTCTGGATCTGTGCGCTGTAGCTTAGCTGCTCCTCAGCCGGTGCTGCTGCCTTCTCTGTCGTAAGCGATGCAATCTGCTGGTTAAGTGTCGCAATGTTATTGTTGATGCTCGTAAGCTCCAGCTCCAACTGGCGGAGCTGCAGTTCCATCGACTCGGTATCGTACTCAAACAGTACATCACCTGCCTTGACCTCATCTTCTTCCTTCACATACAATTCCTTGACCTTCTTATCACTGTCACGGTTGACACCCTTGACCTCCTGTGACTCGACCGTTCCCATATAGCGGCTTTCTGTCAGGTCATATCCTCCATTTAAGTCGGATATCTTTGTGGCATATACCAACTCTTCGTTCGATGCCTTTTTATTATGCAGAACATAATAAATTGCTCCGGCTGCGCCTGCAAGAACAAGCAGTACTACAATTAAAATGATGATTCCCTTTTTCTTCATTTCCATACCTCTTACTTTTCTTTTTTTATCAGGTGAAACCAATCCTGTATATGCTTTTCATATCCGAGATCCCCCGGCTTATAGAATGTTCTCCCTACTAACTGATCCGGCAGATACTGTTGCTCCACATAATGATTTTCATAATCATGCGCATACTTGTATCCGACATTGCCAAGCTTTGCCGCTCCGGAATAATGTGCATCCCGAAGATAGACCGGCACCTGACAGTTTCCAACCTCTTTGACTGCCTGCATCGCATCGAAAATCGCATTTACTACCGCATTGCTCTTCGGTGCACATGCCACATAGGTTGCCGCCTGCGCCAATATGATCTGTGCCTCTGGCATACCAACACGTTCCACTGCCTGTGCACATGCGGTTGCCACCTGTATTGCCTGCGGGTCTGCGTTGCCGACATCCTCACTGGCACAAATCATAATTCTTCTGGCGATAAATGTCACGCTCTCCCCTGCGTATAACATCTTTGCCAGATAATACACGGCGGCATCCGGATCGGACCCGCGCATGCTTTTTATAAACGCGGAAATAATGTCATAGTGGTTATCCCCATCTTTATCATATCGTATAGAGCGCCGCTGAATGCACTCCTCCGCCACAGGAAGATCAATCACAATCTTCCCCGTCTCCGGATTCCGCTCGGTCGACAGGATTCCAAGCTCAACCGCATTCAGTGCATGTCTCGCATCACCCTCTGACATATCTGCCAGGAAATCAACTGCCTCCTCCGTGATCTCCACGTCATAGCTTCCCATACCCTTTTCGGTATCGGTCACTGCACGCCGGATCAACGTCTTAATGTTCTCCTTCGACAACGGTTTTAGCTGAAAAATAGAAGAGCGCGATATCAACGCAGAATTCACTTCAAAATAAGGATTCTCCGTTGTCGCGCCTATCAGTATTACCGTTCCATCCTCCACAAACGGGAGAAGATAATCCTGCTGCGCTTTGTTAAACCGATGAATCTCGTCCACAAAAAGAATCGTCTTCTTGCCATACATTCCGAGATTATCTTTTGATTCCTTCACCACTGCCTCGATATCCTTCTTCCCGGCAGTCGTCGCATTCAGTTCCTTAAATACCGCGCTTGTCGTATTGGCGATCACCATCGCAAGCGTTGTCTTCCCCGTCCCTGGTGGACCGTATAAGATAATCGAGCTGAGCTTATCTGCCTGTATCACACGATACAACAGCTTATCCTTTCCAAGAATGTGCTCCTGCCCTACTACCTCGTCCAATGAAGTCGGTCGAAGCCGCTTTGCAAGCGGGGATTCGCCCTTCTTCATGTTTGTTTCTCTCATATAATCAAATAAATCCATTTGTTTTTACCTAGATGATCTCAAGCTTACGAATCAGGCTGTCAAACTTCATGATATCAATCGGCTTACACATATACTCCTCATAATCATCACTCGCATAGCTTGCATCAAACCCTTCATCAAGTGCACTGATCATAATGACCTTACAGCGCTTGTCTCTTGGTGTTCCAAGCTTCCGCTCCGCATCCCGGATAGACGCCAGCGCCTTATATCCATCAATCTTTGGCATCATAATATCCATACAGATCAGATCGAACCGTTCATTCGTGCTGACCGCATTTACAAATTCATCCACGGCCGCAATTCCATCTCTTGCCAGTACAACTTCGCCATACTTTGACAATAGCTTCTGCATAAATTTACCACTTGCCAAATCGTCCTCTGCTACTAATACTTTCATAAACTGCCTCCCAATCCTATTCTCACGCTTATTTTTTTATCTGAAGTAACTGCATCCATTTCTGAATATTATCCATATATTCTTCCTTGAATGACTTCTTGTGATAAGAAATTCTGCGTTCCAATATATGGCTCATCGCCATACCCGTTACATTGTTTGCCAAAACAGGCGCCGAAATGACGTCTGAGATTTCTCCGGCGTCCATTGCTTTTTGAAACAAATCTCCCAGAAATGCCAAACGTTCTGTGATGCACCATGCAATCTTCTCCCGCGTCTCCACGATATGTAACAGTTCTTCATACTGAAGCATCAATGTGGAAATCGCATAATAGTTATCGTAATAGGTTGCATACGCTTCCAGATAATCAATCAGTTTTTCCACATAAGCTGCATCCTTTGCCTGCACCGTCTGACGAATGCCTTTGTCAAACTTTGAATATGTCTCGACCACCTCCACGAGCACTTCATCAATGCCGCCAAAATATTTGTACAGGAGTGCCTCTGACATATTTTCTTTCAGGGCAAGATTTTTAGTTGTAAGAGCTGATAATCCGGATTCGCTGATAATTTCGATTGCAGATGCGATTATTCTATCTTTTCTTGATACAAAGCTGTCCCCCAATAGTTTTCCTCTCCGTCCTATTTTTTACATACGTTCATTCTATGCCATTTGCCTGTTTTTGTCAATAAAATACAAAAATAGGAGTCATCGTTTTACGCGGTGACTCCTACTTTGTTTCACTCAATAAATATAACAAATCCCAATTCAAAATTCAGTATAACAATGCATGCAGAATCTATAAAATATAGGTACCCTGTTACTTGATTAAGCTAAACTACTTGATAACAGTTACGTTTGTAGCCTGTGGTCCCTTCTCACCATCAACAACATCAAACTCAACCTGCTGATTCTCTTCGAGGTTCTTATAACCTTCCATGTTCAGTCCTGAGTAATGTACGAATACATCCTTGCCGTTCTCGTCTGTGATGAATCCAAAGCCCTTCTGGCTGTTGAACCACTTTACTGTACCTTTTGTCATGACAAATCCTCCAATTTTTAAAATCACATTTTCTATCTGAAAATGCGTCTTAACAATAGCACACACACGTGCATTCGTCAAGCATTTATCCTACAATATTTCCCAATTCTTTATCGTAAAAATAGACCGCATCTGACAGAAATTCCGTGTCTGGAACTACAAATTCATTGACTTCCCGGAGTGTATTTTCTAACATTTCCTTTTCTTTTTTTGCATCTGTAAGACACAATAACAGCTCGTTCACACTCGACGGCACAATGTAGACACTCTTTCCCATCCGCTCTGCAAACGAGGCGACCACATCCTTATAAAGCATCATCGTGGCACCATAGATAAACTGCCGGTTCGATAGAATATAGACCTCCGGCTCCTCCGGATACACATGTTCCTGTGGAAACCGTGTCCGCAAAAATTCATCCAGCCGCATAAGAAATGGTGGGAACAGCCGAATCGTGTTCTCCTTTGCCATGCGGTACAGTTCTTCCACTGTACATGCGCTCTTCTCCATGCTGTCATAATCAATCAACGCCGAAGCAATCCCAGCCTCATCCATCTTTACAAGATAGCGAAATGTGATTGCCATATCATGAAACGGAATATACGGACAGCTTGCGAGTGCTTCCCGATTGCGTTCGTAATTCACCAGGCGCAGAAAGACACGGCTCTGCATCTGATCCAGATCAACCGCCAGCGGCTCCTGCTTTTGCAGGCAGCCTTCCACCCGTCTGTATTCCTTTGCGACCAGTTCTAACACATCAGAAAGAGATACATGCTGCCGCACCATATACTGATAATATTGTTCCAGATAAATCGTTGGGGATACATAATCTCCCTGCAATAAAATCACAAGTCCGACATGCTCGACGCCATTGTTATGACACACCGTCTCCAGCCGGATGCTCTCAATCTCATACTGCAAAAGAAACTCTGCAATACCGTTTACCACGGCATCACAAAAAGATTTAAAATCCATACGCTCCATATTTAAAACTCCTTTATTCTAAATAATTCGCGCAGGAAAATTCAGACCGGACATGTCTGAATGATGACATTCCCTATTATATTTTCTTTTTTACAAAAGCACAACCACTTACAGCAAAGTTTTCAAAAATGCAACAAATAATTGCATTTCTTTATCGGTTCCAATGCTGATACGCAGATAATTGTCAATCCTTGGCTTATCAAAATACCGTACAAAAATCTTATTTTCTCTTGCCTTTTCAAATATCTCTTTCGCCGGAATCGTCTTGTGTGTCGCAAATACAAAGTTCGCACTTGACGGAAGCACGGTAAATCCAAGTGCCTCGATCTCCTTCACAAACCATGTTCTCGTATCGACGACTTTCTTGACCATCTCCTTGAAATAATCATCCGCCTTGATGGAGCATGCTCCAAGCTCAATGCTTGTCAGATCCATCGTATAGGAATTGTAGGAATATTTGACATCGTTTAAGTAACCTATCAGCTTCTCATTTCCGATTGCATATCCGATACGGAGTCCTGCCATCGAACGGGACTTCGAGAACGTACGGACAACGAGTAGATTATCAAACTCCTCCAGAAGCGGCAGTGCTGTCTGTCCACCGAAATCGACGTACGCCTCATCCACGATCACGATCACGTCCGGGTTGTGGCTCACAATATCACGCACAAACCCGACCGGCTCTGCAATTCCGGTTGGCGCATTCGGATTCGGGAATACAACGCCGCCATTTTCACCATAATAATCAGACGCTTGGATGCGGAAGTTTGCATCGAGCGGCTTTGTCTCATATGGAATCCGGAGCATATCTGCCCACACATCATAGAATGAATATGTAATATCCGGGAAGAAGATTGGCTTTCCCGAATTAAAAAATGTCATAAAAGACATCGCAAGTACATCGTCGCTTCCGACACCGACAAATACCTGCTTTTTATCCACACCGTGATATTCTGCGATTGCCTCAACCAGCTTCGTCGCTGCCGGATCCGGATACAGACGCAGATTTGCTAATTCCACCTGATTATTCAACACCTCCGGTGCCGGCGGGTATGGATTTTCATTTGTATTTAACTTGATAATATCCTGTTCCTTTGGCTGTTCGCCCGGTACATATGGCACAACCTTTCGTATATTTGCTTCCCAGTTTCCCATAAGTCTCGTTCCTCCAAACTATTTCAGTCTCTTTAAGATCTCCAGTGTATATTCCCATGTTCTCTGTACGCTGTCAACATACAATCGTTCATTCGGCGTATGGATGTCATACATCTGCGGACCATACGATACGCAGTCCAGCTCTTTCATCTTATCCATGAATAATCCACATTCCACGCCCGCATGGATCACATCCAGCTTTGGTTTCTCACCGTATAACTCCTCATAGACAGCGACCATCACATCACGAAGCTTTGACTCCTGCTTATACTCCCATGCCGGATATGCTCCACTCTCGGTATACTGTCCACCCAGACGCTCACACAGCGTCCGGATCTGTAGGGCAAGCAGATTCTTCTCACTTCCAACGCTGCTCCGCACCGAAAATCCCATCTGCACTTCGTCTTCTTTCATGGTAAGGATACCAAGATTGAGCGACGTCTGCACGAGTCCCGGCATCGCATCACTCATCTTCTGCACACCATTTGGAAGCAGCACCAGTGCATCAATCATTGCATCGCCGCTTGCACGGTTCATCACGTGCGCCACTGCTTCTGTGCATTCTTTTGTCTTCAATGTCACAGCCGGATCACTTACCTCGTATTCATGGCTGATCGCCTCCTGCAGCGTCTGCACTGCCTGATGTACGTCATCCTTTGCTTCTGCCTCCACAATGAATACCGCCTGTGCCGCACGTGGAATCGCATTGTCCTTCTTGCCGCCGTCAATTGACACAAGCCGGATGTCTGCCGCTGCCTGTATCGCCTTTAACGCTCTTCCAAGTGTCTTGTTCGCATTCGCGCGCTGCTTGATGATCTCCATGCCGGAATGTCCGCCGAGCAGTCCATCCACGCTAAGCTGCATACAGACCGGATGCATCAGATTACATGCTTCCCACTCGATCGGCATATGGCAGACCGCCGTCATACCACCGGCACAGCCGACCAGTAGCTGCCCCTCATCCTCTGAATCGAGATTCAACATATACGATGCCTGCAGATCCTCTGTCGTGATGCCTGCTGCGCCAAGCATACCGATTTCTTCATCCACAGTGATTACAACCTCCAGCTCCGAATGTGGAATATCGGAAGCATCTAAGATGGCAAGCGCAAACGCAACGGCGATTCCGTCATCACCGCCAAGGGTCGTCCGGTCTGCGTGGATCACATTCCCCTCAAGCACCAGATCCAATCCCTGCGTATGGAAATCGATCTTCTTGTCGTCCGTCTTCTCGCAGACCATATCCATATGTCCCTGCAGCATCACGACTGGTGCATCTTCATAGCCGCTTGTCGCCGGCTTCTTGATGATGACATTGCCAAGTGTATCCTGTCTCACATAGAGATTCCGTTTTTTTGCAAATGCAACCAGATAATTGCTGATTGCCTGTGTGTCCGAAGATCCGTGCGGAATCCCACAGATCTCCTCAAAATAATGAAAGACTGCTTTCGGTTCTAACTGTGCAAGCACTGCCATATGGCTGCCTCCTTTTTACGCATTATCTATTATTATTTTTTCTTTATATTCTTTATATTCTCTTCGAATGTGGCTATAAAATGCGCCACCTTCTCTTCTGTCCGCAGATACGTGTCAAGATATACCAATATCTCACGCAGGGACTTCTGTGGAGAATACTGATAATTGTTCTGGATGACGCCAATATCCCAGCCCTCGGCTGCCCATGCCTGATTTGCCGCTGCAAGCAGTGCCTCATCCTCGCAGATGACCTTAAGCGGTGTATCCACACTGTAACTATATGGAGACTTCACATCCAGATAGATGCGCGTCTCACCAAATACATCCTCCGCCGCTGAAGAGGTTGCAGCCAGAATGTCATAATATCCTTCCTCCACCGCAAACTGTTCAAGATCCATATCATACGATGCAAGATCCCGGATCGCAATCGCAAAGGTTACATCCTTCTTCCCGCCCGGTGCAAGCTTGACTTTCTCGAAAGCTTTCAGCTCCTTCTCCGGCTTTGATATTGTACTGTGCGGATCATGAATATAGATCTGTACGACCTCACTGCCTGCAGCCTTACCGGTATTCTCCACGGTTGTATGAACCTTGATCGTATCTCCATCGACGACTGCATCCACCAGTTTGCAGTCAAACGTCGTATATGACAATCCATATCCGAACGGATACCGCGGGCGAAGCTTCTTCTTATCATAATACCGGTAACCGACATAAATACCTTCGCCATAGAATACATGATACCCATCTCCCGGGAAATTCATGTATGTTGGCATATCCTCGATCCGCTCCGGGAATGTAATTGTCAGTTTACCGGATGGATTTACCTCACCTGCGATCATATCGGAAAGTGCTTTTGCACCTGCCATACCCGGAAGGAATGTTGCAAAGACCGCCTTTACATTGTCTGTATCAATCTCACGCATATCGATTGGCCCGCATGTATTCAGAACTAATATCACGTTCTTACCAGCCTGTTCCAACCGTTTCAGCACTGCCAGATCCTCATCGGTAAGCAAGAGCGTCTTCCGGTCATTTCCTTCCATTCCCGGTACAATGCCGATCACAACCGCATACTCTGCCTGTGCCTCATCAACCACATCAAAATACCGTGCAAACTCTGCCACTACATCACCGTGACGGCTTGTATCAATACCAGCAGAACCGGAACCACACTCCAGCATCTGTGCATGTCCGCTGCCAAGCAGTGCGATTTTCGTATGCTTTGCAAGTGGGCATGCCGCATCATTTTTAAGCAATACTATTCCCTCGCACGCTGCCTCGTAGGCTGCCTCGTCCGTCTGCTTCATGATTTCTTCTACCGGAAGCTTATCGACTTCTTCCTTCTTATAATTCTCTGTAATCCACTTGATTGCAGTAAGTACACGTACACATGCCTGATCGACCTTCTCCTCTGGCAGTGTACCTGCTTTCACTGCATCATAGATTGCCTGCGGTTCGCCCGGTCCCGGCATCGCGAGATCTGTTCCGCCAGCAAGTGCCTTGGCTGGATCTAAGACAGCACCCCAGTCCGACATTACCATACCGTCAAAGCCAAAATCCTTGCGCAACTTCTCGTCTAACAGCCATTTGCTCTCTGTACATCGCACTCCGTTGATCCGGTTGTACGCATTCATGATAGACTTCGTACCACCCTCTTTCACACACGCACGGAACCCTGGGAAATAAATCTCCTCCAATGCGCGCTTCGAGATCGTCTCGTCGATTCCTACCCGGTTTGTCTCCTGACTGTTCGCCGCATAATGCTTCACGGTCGCAGAGACACCATAGCTCTGGATGCCTTTCACAATCTCTGGTGCGAGCTTCGATATGACACATGGGTCCTCCGAATATCCCTCGAAGAGACGTCCGTTTCTCGGATCACGCAAAATATTGACATTTGGGCCAAGCAGGAAATGCACGCCATAGACACAACACTCCAAGCCAAGTGCCTCACCAACCTTACGGATCACCTCCGGATTCCATGTACAGCCAAGCAGGATGCCCGGTGGATAACAGCCCGGCGCATAGTCCTTTCCCTGCAGGCGCACATCCATATGCTTCTTCACCCAGCCATACAATACCTTCTCATCCTCGGAAAGCTTCTCCGGCTCGAAATAATGCTCGATCACATGCACAAGCCGCGTGCTTCCGATCATATTGACCGGCTTGCTTGTATCTGCGTCGATCTGCTTACGCTCCTCGGCGTTCGACCAGTCCTCATACTCGGTCATATCGCCAAATACCTGTTCCAGATTCATACCGGTTACACCATCTAAAAGCTGCATACGCGGCACACCGAGACGATCAATTCCATAGCTTCCGAAGAAGGTCGCACCATTCACCAGATGTGCCTTCTCCTCGAGCGTCATATTCTTAATAATATCCTTTATTTCCATTCGTTTTCCTCCAGTATATAGACAGCTTTATGCAGCCAGTGCAAAATATGCGATCACGGTGATACCGAGAATGATACGATACACACCAAACGCCTGAAAATCATGTTTCTTGATGTAGCTCATCAGGAACTTGATGACCACTAGTGATACGGCAAATGCTACCGCACAGCCAATGATCAGGATAATAAGCTCGGAGCTTGTAATTGCCACACTCATCTTGATTACCTTCAGGAGAGAATATCCGAACATAACCGGAACTGCTAAGAAGAATGTAAATTCTGCCGCAGCCACACGGGATACACCGATCAGCAATGCCCCGATGATCGTCGAACCGGAACGGGATGTACCAGGCACGATTGATAGCACCTGAAAAAGTCCGATCAAAAATGCCGTCTTGTATGTGATATCTTCCAGCTTCTCCACCTTCGGTGTCCGTGTCTTGTTCCAGCGTTCCACGATGATAAATACAATACCATAAAAGATCAGGGCACCTGCAATCACGTATGGTGTCCCAAAATGCGCACTGATATAATCATCAAACAAGAGTGTTACGACTGCCCCCGGGATACAGGCAACAACAACCTTGAACCACAGAGAGAACTTCTCCTTCACACAGACCGGTTTCGTCTTATCCTTCATCTGAAACGGCCACATTTTGTCCCAGAACAGCAGAACAACTGCGAGAATCGCGCCGAGCTGTATCACGACAAAGAACATATCCTTAAACTCATCGGATGCCTGAATCTGGATGAACTCATCCACAAGCAGCATATGTCCGGTACTACTGATTGGAAGCCACTCGGTGATTCCCTCTACGATACCCAAAAATACAACCTTCAAAATCTCTACTAAACTTAACATGTTTTCCTCCTGCATACACATACGTGCACGCCTGCATTATTTATTTTTTAATTTTTCTTCTATCGCTTGGATCACCGTCTCTAATGCCTTGATCCGTGCATATTTTTTATCGTTTGATTCCAGAATCTGCCATGGGGCATACGTCGTATTCGTCTTCTGAAGCATCTCATCCACTGCCACCTCATATGCATCCCACTTCTCCCTGTTCCGCCAGTCCTCATCGGTGATCTTCCAGCGTTTCTCCGGCGTATTCTGGCGAAGCGTAAACCGCTCTAACTGGGTATCCTTGTCGATCTGTACCCAGAATTTCACGATGACCGCACCCCAGTCTGAAAGTTCTTTTTCAAACTCGTTAATCTCGTTGTATGCCCTTTGCCAGTCATTTTCGGAGCAGAAGCCTTCGAGCCGCTCCACCATCACACGTCCATACCAGGTACGGTCAAAGATCGCAACATGCCCGGTCTTTGGCAGTCTCGTCCAGAAGCGCCACAGGAAATGCCGGTTCTTCTCATGCGGCTCCGGACTTGCGATCGGATGTACCTCATAGCCGCGCGCATCGAGTGCCGACGCGATCCGCTTGATATTACCGCCCTTTCCGGCTGCATCCCAGCCTTCATAGGCAATGATAACCGGTATCTTCTTCCGGTAAATCACATTGTGAAGCTCTGACAGCCGCTTCTGTAGCTTCGACAGCTTCTCCTGATATTCTTCCTCGGTAAGTGATTTGTTCAAGTCCACATCTGCAAGCTTCTGGATTGGAGAAAGCGGGAACAGATTCGGCAGAATCGGTACTGCATGTCCGCGGTTTGCAAGTGCCGTCTCAATATTCTGATTGATGCGCTCTAAGATCTGCAGCTCCGCCCATTTCTTACTTTTGGCATCAATCGCATACCACGGTGCATACGACTGGTTTGTCTGTTCCATATAGGTCTGATAAACCTCGGAACATTTCTTGTGTTTTTTGTTCTGCCACAAGTCTTCCTCAGAGACGCGCCATGCCGTGTTCTCATCTGCAAGCAGCTCCTCCATCCGCTTCTTCTGCTCTTTCTCATCAATGTAAAAGAAGAATTTCAGAATCGTATAGCCATTGTCCGAGAGTGTCCGTTCAAAGCGCTTGATACTACGGATCTTCTTCTCAAACGCTTCATCGTCCAACTGCTCATGCACACGGTCTTTCACGATTTCTTCCATCCAGCCGCCGTCCATAAATGTAAACTGTCCATTCTCCGGAATCCGTATAAAATACCGATACAGAAATGGTTTCCGAAGCTCAGTCGGCTCCGGCTGATTCATCGTCTCGACATGGAAAAAACGCGGATCCATGTTCTTAATGATCTTACTTAGCACACTACCCTTTCCGGCAGCACCAAAGCCTTCAAATAAAACCAATACCGGAAGCTTTGCTTCTTTCACCTGTATCTGCAGAGTGGCAAGTTTTTCTCTCGCCACAGACAGTCTTTCTGCAATCTCCTCATCCTGTGGTTTCGTGATTGATGCGATTGTTTTCTCCATAGGCATCCTCCTTCGCAATGCATAACGCGTTAACAAATCTATTATGGCAGATCAACAAAATGGAACTTCTTTCTTCCCTGTGCATAGTCATCAACGATATGTCCATCGCCGAACAACTTATATTTGTAACTGAGCAGTCCCTCTAATCCGACCGGACCTCTCGCATGTAATTTACTTGTACTAATGCCAACCTCTGCACCAAATCCATAACGGTAACCATCAGCAAACCGTGTAGAACAGTTCTGATAAACCCCGGCAGAATCGACCATACGCATGAAATGAAGTGCCGTCTCCTTGTTCTCGGTCACAATACTGTCCGTATGGTGGGAACCATGCTGGTTGATATGGTCAATCGCCTCATCCACAGATCCAACCACTTTCGCCGACAGGATATAATCAAGATACTCGGTATCATCATCCTTCTCGGTCGCAGGTACACAAGGTACAAGTGCCTGAATCTCCTTCGTTCCACGAAGCTCAACATGCTTCTCCTTCAGTGCCTGTGCCAGCTTCGGAACCAGAGCCTTCGCGATATCCTTATGCACGAGCAGGGTTTCTACCGAGTTGCAGGCACTGACATATTGTGTCTTCGCATCTAAGATAATCGGAATTGCCTTCCCGATATCTGCGTCCTTATCAACATAAATATGACAGATGCCATCCGCATGCCCCATAACCGGGATATTTGTATGGCTCATAATATACTGAACAAATGCATTGGAACCACGTGGGATCAGCAGATCCACGGAGCTCTGACAGGTAAGCAGTTCGTTGATCTCACTTCTTGCTTCGAGCTGCAGCATGCAATGCTCCGGAAGCCCCGCTTCCCGTACCGCCGTATAGATTGTATCAAATAAGATCTTATTGCTCTTTGCCGCCTCACTGCCGCCCTTCAAGATCACACAGTTTCCGCTCTTGATGCAGAGTGCGGATATCTGCACGAGTGCGTCCGGTCTTGCCTCGAAGATCACCCCGATCACGCCGATTGGACATGTCTCACGGTACAGAGTAAGTCCCTCATCCAGTTCTCTGGCAAGCTTCGTCTGAAACAATGGATCCGGCATCTGCACCAGATCATGAATGCCGTTTATCACGTCGCGCAGCTTTCCTTCGTCGAATTTGAGGCGCTTTAAGACAGGTGCTGCAATGCCATCTGCCTCTGCCTGCTCCATATCCTGTCTGTTTGCTTCAAAGATCGCATCTTTTTTATCCGTCAACGCCTTTGCGACTGCCAGAAGTGCCTGATCGCGAAGTTCTCCGGTTGTTCCAGCCAGCCTTGGGCTGGCAAGTTTTACAAGTCCTGCCTGTTCTTCTATCGTCATATGCTCCTCCTTACTGTGTGTTTCTGAAAAATTCCCATCACACACCGTATCTTTCCTGTATTATATCTAACTGCCTCTACATTTCCGTTATCGTATAAAATTTGTCTGGTTTGATCGGTCTGCCGTTGGTGGCACAAGCCCCTTCTCCTTACCAGCCTCTAAGCATTTCAGTACCCACGCCATATTGTGTCCGAGGTTGCGCATCGTCTGCATACCCTCGAGATCCTTCGCCGCATCCTCTGCATTTCTACCATGCACCTGATTCCAGTAGGTTGAACCAACGGTGATCATCTGCGTGATACCAAAATATTTGTTCAGTACATCAAAGGTTGTCGCAGTCCCGCCACGTCTCGCAACCGCCACAGAAGCACCAGGCTTATGTGCAAAATGCTTGCCACTGCTGTAAAATACCCTGTCTAAGAATGACTGGATCCGTCCACTCGGATGCGCATAGTACACCGGCGTGCCAAATATGTATCCATCGGCTGCTTTTGCCTTCTCCACAAAGGCATTTACCGCATCATCCGAGAAGATACATCCATTCTCTGTACACTGCCCGCAGCCAAGGCAGTCCGCGACCGGGCCTCCACCAATCTGAAATATCTCATATTCGATGCCATCTTCCTCGAGTGCTTTTCCGACCTCGGTCAAAGCTGCCATCGTCGTTCCATTAATGTGAGAACTTCCGTTTAACATCAATACTTTCATTTTATTCCACTCCTTATTCTAACTGATTCTGTATTTAATTTATCCAAGCGCCACATCGAGCACCATCATCAGCGCAAAGCCGATGGCTGTACCAATCGTTCCGATATTCGTGTGCTCACCCGCCTGTGCTTCCGGGATCAGTTCCTCCACTACGACATAAATCATCGCACCGGCTGCAAAAGACAGAAAATACGGAAGAATCTTCGTCATCTGCGCTGCAAGCAGGATCGTCAGGAATCCAAACACCGGCTCCACCGCGCCGGATGCCATGCCACATAAGAATGCTTTTGGTTTTCCCATTCCCTCGCCCTTTAACGGCATGGAGACAATTGCTCCCTCCGGAAAATTCTGGATTGCAATACCGAGTGACAATGCAAATGCACCTGTGATCGTGATTCCTGCATTGCCAGCCAGTGCACCCGCGATCGTGACACCGACCGCCATACCTTCCGGGATATTATGCAGTGTAATTGCAAATAACATCATCATCGTCTTGCTGATCTTCGCATGTACACCCTCCGGCTTATCGCTGTTTAAATGTAAATGCGGAATCAAAGTATCAAGCAATAACAAAAATGCAATACCAAGCAAAAAACCAACGGTGGCGGGCACCCATGCAATTCCGCCCTGTGCATCCGTCATATCGATAGATGGAATCAGCAGCGACCAGACGGATGCTGCGATCATCACGCCGGACGCAAACCCAAGCAATGCTTTCTCGATCTTCGGAGCAATCTTTTCTTTCATAAAAAATACCATTGCCGCACCAAGTGTTGTTCCTATAAAAGGTATGCCAAGGGCAATCAATATATTCATATCTGCCTCCTTATTCCATAGATATCTATATTATATACAAAATAGCCAGAATCGGCAACAAAGAATAAAGGATTGCACGGCATAAACCAATGCAATCCTTCCTTGGGGATTCGGATATAAGTAGTAATCTTTTTATTTGTTCAATTCCGTCACAAGCATTGGAAGTGCCCGTTCGAAATTCACGCCATACCAATGGTCATCGTCTGTCTTTTTAATGCTGTCTACGACAAAATCCGCTGCCAGCACTGCTGCCTCCCGGATTGTCTTTCCCTGCATGATTGCACCGGTAAATGCAGCTGCATAGCAATCGCCTGTTCCATGCGAGCTCTTCGGCACCTTCTCGGTGAAATAATACTCTGCATGTTTCTTCACACAATCATAGACCACTACGCCGATCTTATCCGGCTCGAAGCTGATTCCCTTCAGAACAGCCTTCTTGCATCCGAGTTTTGCAAGTGCCTCAAGAATCATCTGCACATATGACTCATCCTGATCCTCCAGCCGGAGTTCACTTCCCGTCATAAATGCTGCCTCTGTGATATTCGGCAGAATAATATCCGCACTTCCACACAGCTTTGCCATCTGTGCAACAAACGCGTCATCAAATCCATAATACAGGCTTCCATTATCTGCCATTGCCGGATCCACGATCAGCATGCCATCTTCTTTCACTACCTGTTTTCTTAAATCATACACATATTCAATCTGTTTGATACTGCCAAGATACCCGGTATACAGACAGTCAAACTGAATTTTTTCTTTCTTCCAGTGATCCATAATTCCTGAAATATCATCCGTCAGATCCCGGAATGTATATCCGGTAAATCCACCGGTATGTGTCGATAATACAGCGGATGGCAGGATGATTGTCTCCACACCACATGCCGAAATAATTGGAAGTGCAACCGTAAGGGAACACTGTCCCATACAGGAAATATCCTGAATTGTCAAAACTTTTTTATCTGTCATGTCAAACTCCTCTTTTTTATTTTTTCTAACTATATAGTCACAGTGACCTTATGTAAATCCCCAATCACAAATTATATATAAATGTCAGATTTACAAAAATACAAATATAGTATATACTTTTGTGATACAAAACAGCCGATTATATACCATATTCCGGCATTATTTATCTTACAATGTCAGAATACACAAAAAGGAGCTTATCATGTTAACCTACTCATTCGATAAACGCGGCGATCAGAGCTTATACGAATACCTTTATAACTGCATGAAAACTGATATTATAAACGGTGTTTTATCCCCGAACGAAAAGCTGCCATCCAAGCGTGCATTTGCAAGCAATCATGGCATCAGTATCATCACGGTCGAAAACACATATGGACAACTCATGGCAGAAGGATACATCTACTCCAAACCAAAGAGCGGTTTCTTTGTTTCACCGATACAAAGTCAGATTGTTTCCGTAAATAATGAATCTGACCTTATCACAACACAGAATTCTTCCGACCATGACAATTCCATCAACCTGATTTCCAATCATACAGCGTCGGAGAATTTTCCGTTTTCAATCTGGGCGAAGCTGACACGCCAGATCTTAAACGACCAAAGTCCGAATCTGTTAACGCCTCCGCCCGCCGGTGGTGTACCGGAATTACGTGCCGCCATCGCCAAACATCTGCACGAGTT
>DJEI01000073.1 GCA_002431865.1 Lachnospiraceae bacterium UBA5902 | reverse complement strand
TGTTGATTCTGAGGCGGATGCCTATGTCGTGGATGAACAGGCAGAGCAGAATGCAGAGGAAGCCTGTGACGAAGATGGAATTACCGTGCTGGATGCCGAAGGACAGGAGATGACTTTTGATTCTTTGAACGAAGCTTTGCAGGAAGCAAATGACAGTGTCGCAGACAGCGGAATCGCAACACAGTCGACGGTCAATCCGAATCTGGTTGTTGTACTTGATCCGGGACATGGCGGTTCGGATCCGGGTGCATGTAAGTATGGCTTGAGAGAAGCGGATTTGACGTTGAAAATTGCGCAGTACTGCAAGGCAAAGCTGGAAGAGTACAGCCACGTTGAAGTTTATATGACAAGAACTGCAGATACGGACAATAATCTTGCTAATCGTGTAGCGTATGCAAAGAAATTTAATCCAGATGTGTTTGTCAGCATCCATATCAATGCTGTTGGTGGACATGGTGCAGAGGTATATTATCCAAACGGCAATTACATACCGGGTATCGGAACAGAAGGAAAAGAACTGGCAGAAGTGATTCAGCAGAAGCTGGTAGCACTTGGGCTTTACAACCGGGGAATCAAGATCCGGAATACAGAGGATGGCAGTCAGTATCCAGATGGTTCGCCATCCGATTACTTAGGTGTTATCAAGCGTTCGAAGGAAGCTGGATTCCCGGCAGTTTTGATCGAGCATGCATTTATAGATAATTATGGTGATGTACATAACTTTTTGTCGAGAGAAGACAAAGTAAAGGAAATGGGGTATGCAGATGCAACCGCCATTGCAGAATATTATGGATTGACCAAGAACGGAAATTATGGTTCCAAGGCGACAATCGCGGACACAATCCGTACAGCATACGAAGGTGGTTCAACTGAAGCATTGACACCGATCATGACGACACCGACGACATCGGTTGATCGTATGGTATCGTATTACAAGTGCAATGCGACGTTCCCAACTTACTATCAGGAGCATGATACAGAGATCAAAGCATCGTCCAACCCATTGCAGACATTCTGCCAGATCTTTTATGACGAGGCAGCTGCAGAGGGCGTAGATCCGGGTGTTGTATTTGCACAGGCAATGAAAGAAACCGGATTCCTGCGATTCGGCGGCGATGTAAAGATGGAGCAGTATAATTTCTGTGGACTGGGCGCAACTGGAGGGGGCGCTGCTGGACAGGTATTTGGCTCCGTACGTCTGGGCGTGCGCGCACAGGTGCAGCATCTGAAGGCATATGCTTCACAGGAAGATCTGAAAAACGCAGTGGTTGATCCGAGATTCCAGTATGTGACAAGAGGCTGTGCAACCTTTGTAGAGTATTTAGGTATTCAAGAAAACCCTTGGGGAAAGGGCTGGGCAACCGCACAAAATTATGGATACAGCATTGTAAATGACTATATGTACAAATTCTGTACTGTGAAAAAGACATCCAGTACAGAAAATTCATTCCTGAACGTGTCATACAGTACACATGTACAGAGCTATGGCTGGCAGGCAGATAAATACAATGGCATGACGAGCGGAACGACCGGACTTGGCAAGCGTCTGGAGGCGATCAAGATCAAGGTCAGTGGCGCGTACGATTTGGGCGTCAGCTATCAGACACATGTACAGACCTTTGGCTGGGGCAACTGGGTTGATGATGGAGCTTTAAGCGGAACAACTGGACAGTCCAAACGTCTGGAAGCAATCCGTATCAAACTGACAGGCAATGATGCAGATAAGTTTGACGTATATTATCGTGTACATGCACAGACCTTTGGCTGGCTTGGCTGGGCAAAGAACGGTGAGACGGCAGGTACGTCGGGATTTGCAAAGCGTCTGGAGGCAATTCAGATTTATGTTGTACCGAAGGGCATGACACCATCAACAGGAACCAGTGCAGTTTCCTATGTACAGTACGGAAAGGCTGCATCGAAGAGTGATCAGCCGGGATTGATCAATTATGCAACGCATGTGCAGACCTATGGCAACCAGCAGTTTGTATCAGATGGCTCTTTCTCTGGAACATTTGGTGAGGCAAAGCGTCTGGAGGCGATCCGCATTCGGGTGAACAATGAAGCACTTGGCATAGATGGCGGAGTCACCTATCATACACATGTGCAGACGCTGGGATGGCAGCCTTGGGTCAGCGATGGTGCAGTCAGTGGAACGACCGGACAGGCGAAGCGTCTGGAGGCAATCGAAATCAAGCTGACTGGAGAGCTTGCTGAGAAATATGATGTATACTACCGTGTACATGCACAGACCTTTGGTTGGTTGAACTGGGCGAAGAATGGTCAGACAGCCGGAACGGTTGGATATGCAAAGCGTCTGGAGGGAATTCAGATCGTACTCGTTCCAAAGGGAGGAAAGGCACCAAGTGCAACACCTCTGAACGATGGCAGAGCATGTATTGTTAAATAAAATAATAAATCAAAAAGAGTCTTGCAGATTGCAAGGCTCTTTTTACGTGTAAACATATTCGTGTATTGTGAGGATGGAGCAGATTACATCGCAGCCACTCTGGCATCAATATAGCGGATCAGTTCTTCGGCGGAAGCCTTCAGACCAAGCCGGCTTGTGTTGATGCAGATATCGTAGTAGCGGGAATCGCCCCATTTACCGGAGGAAAAAGAATTATGATACTGCTTCCGGCTTTTATCGTGGCGTTTCATCTTTGTGAGTGCCTCATCTGCGGATACATGCTTGACTTCCATGATTCGCTGCTGCTTCACATCGGTATCGCCAACTAAGAAGATGGAGATCAGTCCATCGTTGTCATGGAGGATATCTTCGGCACAACGACCGAGTACCACGTAAGACTCTCCGTTTTCTGCCTTTTCTTTCAGGAAATTAAACTGCATTTCTGCAATGATCTTTTCTACAGAATTCGACTGCCCCAAAACCGTTCTTGTTGTAAATGGATTGGCTGGTTTTTCGTCGTATTTCTTATAGACTTCATATGAATTTCCGGTTTCCTTGGAAAGCTCGTCCAAAATGTTTCTGTCGTAAAGTGGGATGTTATAATGCTTGGCAATCATTTCCGCGATCACATGTCCGCCACTTCCGTATTCTCGTCCGATTGAAATAATGACCTGTTTGTTCATAAATATATGCTCCCTTCTGTCGTGAAATGTGTCTGCCTTTCGTGCTTTTTTATTTACAATTATACATAAGATGGACGGAAAAAGTCAATGTATGTATGCAGGAAAAATGGGAAAAACTGTATCTGTGAAGAAGTATAAAAACAGGGAGATACAAACAATGAAAAAAACAACTGAATTTACACCGACAGCCTTTATTTTAGGAATTTTACTTGCTGTCGTGTTTGGTGGTGCGAATGCTTATCTGGGGTTACGTGTCGGCATGACGGTATCCGCATCCATTCCGGCGGCTGTCATTTCGATGGGGATTGTACGGCTGTTGTTAAAACGGGATTCGATTCTGGAAAATAACATGGTACAGACAATCGGCTCCGCCGGAGAATCGCTGGCGGCAGGGGCGATTTTTACACTTCCGGCGTTGTTTATGTGGGCGAAGGAGCATGGCACGGCGATGCCTTCCTTTTTTACGATTGCGATGCTTGCCATAAGCGGCGGTCTGCTTGGCGTGCTTTTCATGGTGCCGCTTCGACATGCGCTGATCGTAGAAGAGCATGACCGCCTGCCATATCCGGAGGGAACGGCATGTTCGAAGGTACTGCTTGCAGGAGAAGAGGGCGGTGCGAAAGCAAAGAAGGTATTAAAAGGGGTGCTCGCGGCAGCTGTCTATAAATTCCTGGCAGATGGATTGAAGCTGTTCCCAAGTGAAGTGGATTTTGAAAGCCGGAAGCTACGCGGGGCTGGTCTTGGCATCGACGTACTTCCGGCTTTGGTCGGCGTTGGTTATATCTGCGGCGCACGCGTTTCTTCGTATCTGTTAAGCGGGGCGGTACTTGGCTGGCTCGTGCTGATGCCGGCATTCGTGCTGGTTGGCGGGGAGAATATCCTGTTTCCGGCCACGAAAGCAATCAGCACTTTGACTACATGGGAGTTGTGGGGAAACTATATCCGCTATATCGGAGCCGGAGCGGTTGCGGCAGGTGGAATTATCAGTCTTGTAAAGACTCTGCCGCTGATTGTGACGACCTTTCGCAAGGCAGTGCGTGGCTATGGGAATACGGGAAAGGAACGGACGGAGCAGGATATTCCGATGCGGTATGGGGTTATTGGAATCGTGGCAATCCTGTTGTTTCTGTGCGTGATGCCGCAGATCCGGCTGTCTGTGCCGATGGCACTTTTTATTGCGGTGTTTGGATTCTTCTTTGCAACCGTCAGTGCGAGGATGGTCGGTCTTGTCGGATCTTCAAACAATCCGGTATCCGGCATGGCAATCGCGACATTGCTGCTTGCATCCTTTGTCCTGAAATTAACCGGACAGACGGGACTAAAAGGGATGACAGTTGCAATCTCAATGGGAACGGTCATCTGTATTGTCGCGGCAATGGCAGGGGATACGTCGCAGGACTTAAAAACCGGGTTTATCGTCGGGGCAACACCGTGGAAACAGCAGGTCGGGGAACTGATCGGGGCCGTTGTATCCGGGCTTGCAATCGGTGGTGTGCTGTATCTGTTACAGGCGGCATGGAGCTTCGGCGATCCGGAGCTTCCGGCACCGCAGGCAACATTGATGAAGCTTGTTGTAGAAGGTGTGATGGGAGATTATCTGCCGTGGGGACTGATTCTGATCGGCGTATTTATCGCAGCTGCGGTCGAGATTGTCGGGATTCCGGTACTTCCTTTTTCTATCGGATTATATCTGCCGATTCACTTGTCAACAGCCATTATGGTTGGGGGTCTGCTGCGCCGGTTTTATGAGCGGAAGAAAAATGAGACGTATGTGCAGGATGGAATCTTATTTTCTTCCGGGCTGATTGCCGGAGAGGGATTGATCGGAATCCTGCTTGCGGTAACGGCTGTGCTTGGAGTGAGTGCAAAATTTGATTTATCCGGTCGTGGAATCAGCTTGGGAGCGGCTGGAAGTCTGGCGGCATTTTTGATCCTGCTGGTCATAATGATCTGCGTGATAAAAAAACAGGAAAAAATGGTAATTGACAGTTGACATCTGAAATGGGAATGCTATAATGAGCACAAACATATGAATAATTGTTCATATGAAATAAAAAAGGAGATACGAAGATGAAGAAGACTTACAAAATTGATGTTGATTGTGCAAACTGTGCAAATAAGATGGAGGACGCTGCTAAAAATACAGCTGGTGTCAAGGACGCAACTGTAAACTTTATGGCACTCAAAATGATCGTAGAGTTTGAAGAAGATGCAGATGCAAAGGCAGTTATGAAGGACGTTCTGAAGAACTGCAAGAAGGTAGAGGATGACTGCGAGATCTTTTTATAAGAGATCCGCACAGATACAGCAGGTGTGCATAAGTAAGTAGAAGAAGCAGACAGAGATAGGAAGTGACGGCTATGACGAAGAAGCAGAAGAAGGTATTGGTTCGGATCATTATTGCAGCGGTATTGGTGATCGCTTTGCAGTTTATCCCGGTGAAAGGATATGCGCGGTTCGGACTGTATATGATTCCATATTTGGTAATCGGATATGATATCCTGAAGAAGGCAGGAAAGGGAATTTGGAACCGGCAGATCTTTGATGAGAATTTCCTGATGGCAGTTGCCACCATCGGAGCGATTGCACTCGGTGATTATAAGGAAGGCACTGCGGTTATGCTCTTCTATCAGATCGGAGAGCTGTTTCAGAGCTATGCCGTTGGTAAGAGCCGTCGGAATATCAGTGAGTTGATGGATATCCGCCCGGATTATGCGAACGTGGAGAAGGACGGACAGTTAGAACAGGTCGATCCCGATGAGATCGAGATCGGTACGGTTATCGTTGTACAGCCGGGTGAGAAAGTGCCAATCGATGGTGTCGTTGTCGAGGGAACTTCATCCTTAAATACAAGTGCACTGACCGGTGAGAGTGTACCGCGCGAGGTAAGCGTGGATGACGAGATCATCAGTGGCTGCATCAACATGA
This sequence comes from Lachnospiraceae bacterium UBA5902, assembly GCA_002431865.1. Classification (GTDB taxonomy): domain Bacteria; phylum Bacillota; class Clostridia; order Lachnospirales; family Lachnospiraceae; genus Coprococcus_C. The sequence goes on along the minus strand of DJEI01000073.1, from coordinate 892 downwards.
CCGGACTTTTGAAGATCCGTACGACGAAGGAATTTGGCGAGTCGACGGTATCGAAGATTTTGGAACTTGTAGAGAATGCAAGCTCCAGAAAATCACGTTCTGAGAACTTTATCTCGAAGTTTGCGAAGATCTATACACCGGCAGTCTGCTATGGTGCTCTGGCACTTGCCATTTTGCCGCCGATCGTGCGGATGGCATTTATGGGGCTTGCACCGGAATGGGGCGACTGGGTATACCGCGCCCTGACATTCTTGGTAATCAGTTGTCCGTGTGCGCTGGTAATCAGTATTCCGCTTAGCTTCTTTGCAGGAATCGGCGGCGCAAGCCGGGAAGGTGTCCTTGTCAAAGGCTCAAGCTTCTTAGAGACATTGTCGCAGACGAAGATCGTCGTATTTGATAAGACAGGTACGATGACAAAGGGTGTATTTGAAGTAAATGGTATTCACCACAGCCCATATAAGGATGAGGAGCTGCTTGAATATGCAGCCCTTGCAGAAAGCTATTCCACCCATCCGATCAGCAAGAGCTTACAGCGTGCGTATGGCAAGCCGATTGATAAGAACCGTGTCAGTGACGTGGAGGAGATCGGTGGCCATGGTCTGACAGCAAAGGTGGATGGAAAGGTTATTGCAGCCGGAAATGCAAAGCTTATGAAGAAGCTTGGTATTGAGTATCGTGAGTGCAGCCATGTTGGAACAATCGTGCATGTGGCAATCGATGGCCAATACGCCGGACATATTCTGATCTCCGATGTCATCAAGGAGCATGCGGCGGAAGCGATTGCAGCACTGAAGAAGTCCGGCATTGAGAAGACGGTTATGCTGACCGGTGATGCCGGGGATGTGGCAGATCATGTAGCCGCACAGCTTGGAATCGATGAGGTATGCAGTGA
>DJEI01000076.1:17565-25295 GCA_002431865.1 Lachnospiraceae bacterium UBA5902 | reverse complement strand
AGGGATAATTTAACAACCGTCTCGACATGCCCCCCTTGGCAAAATTGATCCACGACCGCAACCTTCTCGACCTGATACCCAAGCTCGCCCATGCGCTTCACATCTCTGGCAAGCGTGGCTGGATCACAGCTCACGTAGACCATCCGCTTTGGCTGCATATCTGCGATTGTCTGTAATAATGTCTCATCGCAGCCCTTGCGTGGTGGATCAACGACGATCACATCCGCATATACGCCGTGTTCCTTGTATTCAGCAGGAAGCACTTCTTCTGCCTTGCCAACGAAGAACTGCACATTTTCGATACCGTTGATCTTCGCATTTACCTTCGCATCGGCGATTGCCTGCGGGACGATTTCCACGCCATACACCTTCGCCGCCTTTTTGCTCAAGAACAGCGAAATGGTTCCGATACCGCAATACAGATCCCAGACTGTTTCTCCGCCCTGCAGATCTGCATATTCCAATGCCTTGTCATACAATTTCTTTGTCTGCACCGGATTTACCTGATAGAACGACAATGGTGATATCTGATATTTCACATCGCCGATATAATCCGTGATATAATCCTGTCCCCATAAGGCCTTGCATGTATCTCCCAGAATCCGGTTCGTCTTTTCCTGATTGATATTGATGCTGATGCTCGTCATTCCATCAATCTGGCGCAACCGCTTTACCAGCACGTCCGCATGTGGGAGCTTCGTGCCATTGATGATCAGGCACACCATGATCTCACCGGTTGTAAATCCTACCCTTGTTAAGATATGGCGCATCAGACCGGTATGTGTCTCCTCATCATAGGTAGAAATATTATATTCCTGCAGGAAATCCCGCACACACTGGATAATCGTATCATTGCCCTCCGCCTGAATATCGCAATGCGGCGTGTCGATAATCGTATGGGTTCTGCCTGCATAAAATCCTGTTACAACCTTTCCATCCTTGTCCCGTCCCACCGGAAACTGCGCTTTGTTCCGGTAATTCCAAGGATTTTCCATGCCAATAATCGGCTCCATCAGATCTTCCGGATGCTCGATTCCGCCGATTCGCGAAAGACAGTTCTTGACTTTGTTCCATTTGTAATCAAGCTGTTTTTCGTAGCTGACATGCTGCAAGGTACAGCCTCCGCACGGTCTTGCCACCGGACATTTCGGTTCTACACGATATGGTGACGGCTTAATTACTTCCACCAATCGCGCATACACATACTGTTTTTTCACCTTCGTGATTGCGGCACGAATCGTATCGCCCATCACGGCATCCTTCACGAATACTGCAATGCTTCTGCCGTCCTCGGTCGCTACATGTCCGATTCCTTCGCCGTCTGTACCCATATCCTCTATTACTAATTCTATGCTATCGTTTTTCTTCACTTTCGTTCCTCTTTTTACCTAATTCATATTTATAAATTCAACTTATCATAGTATACTATATTTATAATTTGAAAGAAAGCAACAAATTACACACACCGCAAAGGAGGGTTCACCATGTTCCAGTCCATTGAATACAAACATCCGAAATTCTATCAGGTATTCCGGATCTTCATCGTTATCCTCGCGTCCATCATCTTCGCATGGAACCTGTGCTGTTTCGCACGTCCTGCAGGATTATTTCCGGGCGGTTTTTCCGGCTTATCTCTGCTTCTGCAGGAGATCTTTCAGAAATTCCTGCATATTCATGTTCCATATACATTGTTTAATGTCGTCCTGAACCTCTTCCCGATCTACATCGGCTTCAAATTCATCGGGCGGAAATTCACGCTCTACTCGATTCTCACGATCATTCTGTCAAGTATTTTCGTCGATGTACTGCCTGCCTATGTATTTACGCAGGACGCCATGCTGAACAGCGTGTTTGGCGGTCTGATCAATGGATTTGCCATCAGCCTGTGCTTAAATGTTGGCACGACAACCGGCGGTACAGACTTTATCAGCATCTATCTATCCCAACGCAAGGGAATCGATGCCTGGAACTATATATTATTCGGAAATGTCATGCTACTGATTCTGGCCGGTTACCTCTTCGGCTGGTCGATTGCGCTTTATTCAATCATCTTTCAGTTCTGCAGCACACAGGCGATTCAGATTCTTTATAAACGATACAAAAAGGAAACATTATTTATCATCTCGGATTACTCCGAACAGATTTATAAAACAATACGGGAAACAACCAATCACGATGCCACGCTGTTTCAGGGCATTGGCTGTTATGAAGAAAAAGAGAAAACTTTGATTTACTCTGTCATCAACACAGAAGCAAAACGCCAGCTCATTCCTCTGATCCGTTCGATTGATCCACATGCGTTTATCAATATCGTCAAAACAGAAGAACTCGCTGGCAGATTTCATGATATACCAAATGATTAGTTTATCTTTGCAACGATTTCATCCAATATCGCATTTGCGACATCTTCTTTGCTCATCAGAGGGAGTTCTTTTTCTCCCTCTTTTGTTATGAGTGTCATAATATTCGTATCGACGCCGAATCCGGCACCCTCTACCTTCAGGTTGTTTGCAGCAACCATGTCAATATGCTTCTTGTCTAACTTCTTCTTCGAATTTTCTACCATATGCTCTGTCTCCATAGAAAATCCGCAGATAAACTGTCCATCCTTCTTGTACTCGCCAAGATATGCCAGAATATCCTTTGTTCTTGTAAGCGGAACCGCCATATTGCCATCCTGCTTTTTAATCTTTTCCTCGCTGACATTTTCCGGGCGGTAATCGGCAACTGCCGCTGCCTTGATAATGATATCCATGTCTGCGCTCCGGCTTGTCACTGCCTCATACATATCTTCCGCTGTGACAACCTTCACCATATCGACAAACAATGGATCTTCCAGATTCGTCGGTCCAGCCACGAGTGTAACTTCCGCGCCACGGAATGCCGCCATACGTGCCAATGCATAGCCCATCTTGCCAGTCGAATGATTCGTGATATAACGAACCGGATCGATGGACTCCTGTGTAGCACCTGCTGTCACAAGCACCTTCTTACCTGCAAGGTCTTTGTCCATTGCGCAGGCACGGATAATATAATCTACAAGTACATGCTCCGGTGGAAGCTTTCCTTTGCCGATATCCCGGCATGCCAGATATCCTTCGTCTGCCTCGATGATCTCATATCCATAGGAGGCAAGCTTCTTCATGTTATCCTGCACGATTGGATTCTCGTACATATGTACATTCATGGATGGGGCAAGCATGACCGGACAGGTTGCAGGAAGCACACAGGTCGTGAGCATATCATCCGCAATTCCATTCGCGATCTTGCCAACTACATCCGCACTTGCAGGTGCAATCAGAATTGCATCCGCCTGTGTACCGAGCGCGATATGCGGTACATGCAATTCCATGCAACGGTCAAATGTATCTGTATAACAGTGGTTTCCTGTCAATACTTCAAATGTCTCCGGTGTGATAAAATGTGTCGCATTCTCTGTCATCACAACATGGATGTCTGCATGCAGCTTGGAAAGCATGCTTGCAACATTCGCCATCTTGTAGGCTGCGATACCACCGCTCACACCGAGCACGATCTTCTTTCCTGTAAGCATAATGTTCCTCCTAGTCCAAGGTATATTTTCTCCTGCAAATGTGAAAGCAAACTGTATATATCCACATGTATTCCAATATTGATTCATACCCATATACGATATGTTTGAGAGTTAGAACTTCTTAATCTCAATACATTGTATATGGAATGAATCATATTGGAATATATGTTTTTCATATACAGTTTGCTTCACATTTGTTCTACATATCCTCTAGTCTACCATGTTTTTCGTAATTTGTCAGTCTCGAAATTTTATTCTCCTCATCCACAAATACAACCTTCGGCTTATGTGTCTGTACCTCTTCCGGCGTCATATCTGCATAGCACATAATGATGATCTTATCTCCGACACACACCTGTCTTGCGGCAGCGCCATTTAAGCAGATCATACCGCTTTCGCGCTCACCGGCGATCACATACGTCTCGAAGCGGTTCCCATTTTCGATATCAACGATCTGCACCTTCTCATATTCGAAGATGCCAGCCGCCTCCATCAGTGCCTCATCAATCGTGATGCTGCCGACGTACTGCAGTTCTGCCTGCTTTACCGTTGCGCGATGTATTTTACTTTTCAGCATATTGACTGTCATACATGTATCTCCTTTTTATCTAACCTTATACTGTATAGTGGAAATTATCAATAAGTCTTGCCTCGCCACCGATGTTGACTGCGATCGCACACAGAATGTCACCCTTCAATGTGTCGATACTCTGCATGGTCATACCATCTACGATCTCCACATAATCAATCGTTGCAAGCGGCATTGTGTTGATCAGGTCGGTCATAGCCTTCTTGATCTTCGCTGCATCACGCTCGCCATCTTCTACCATCTTCTTACCAAGGAAAATTGCCTTGGACAGGATCACTGCCTGCTTTCTGGACTCTGGAGAAAGATACGTATTTCTGGAACTCTTTGCCAGTCCGTCTGCTTCACGGATGATCGGACATCCAACGATCTGGATATCCATGTTCAGATCGGTAACCATACGCTTGATCACAACAAGCTGCTGTGCATCCTTCTCTCCGAAATATGCCTTATCCGGCTGTACGATATTGAACAGCTTATTTACTACGGTACATACACCACGGAAATGAACCGGACGTGACAATCCACACAGTGCATTCGTCAGTCCTGTCATATCAACGAAAGAACAGAATCCATCCTTGTACATTTCCTCTGGTTCCGGGTGGAAGATCAGGCTTGCACCGGCTGCCTCACACAGCTTTGCATCCGCTTCCAGATCTCTTGGGTAGCTTGCCAGATCCTCAGTTGGTCCAAACTGCATTGGATTTACAAATACGCTGACTACAACCGCATCATTTTCTGCAACTGCCTTGTCGATCAGGCTCTTATGTCCCTCATGAAGATATCCCATTGTCGGCACCAGACCAACCTGTTTGCCTTCCTTCTTCCATGCCTTGACTCTATCCCGAACTTCCTTCACTGTTGTTACGATTTCCATGTTATTTTTTCCTTTCAATATTCAAAGTTTTATTGTTAATCAACGAAAACATAATAGGTGTATATGGAGTTGTACATAATTCAAATTTTAGCGCAGACCGTTGAAGCACGCTGGTACTTAACAAGTGACAGCCTGTTGTCACGAGTTTAGTACCATTGCGTGCTGAACCGAGCGAGAGCGCGTCTGCGCGAAATTTGAAATTATGTACAACTCCTTTAGAACACGTAAATGTTTTCGCACCTTAGTACAATTTCTCGATCACATCATCTGCAATCGCATATGTATGCTCTGCGGAAGGATACGTGCCTTCCTTTACTTCCTTGATATACTGCTCGAATCCCTGCTTCATCATCGCGCCGGTCTCTGCGAACCGCTTTACAAATTTCGGTGTGAAATCACTGAACATGCCAAGCATATCTGCATATACAAGCACCTGTCCGTCGCAGCCATTTCCGGCACCGATGCCGATGGTCGGAATATTTAACTTCTCTGTCACAAGTGTAGCCAGCTTCTCCGGTACACATTCGAGTACCACTGCAAATGCACCCGCATCCTGTACTGCCAGCGCATCCTCGATCAGCTTCTGTGCGGCGGCTTCTGTCTTGCCCTGTACCTTGAATCCGCCAAATGCATTGATGGACTGTGGGGTAAGTCCGATGTGTGCACACACCGGGATACCTGCCTGTGTGATTGCCTTGATCTGTGGTGCAACTTCCACACCACCCTCTAATTTCACTGCATTGGCACGGCCTTCCTTCATCAGACGTCCTGCATTTACAACTGCATCATAGACCGATGTCTGATAAGACATAAACGGCATATCGATCACGACCAAAGCTTCCTTCGCACCACGTGCAACCGCAGCTCCGTGATGAATCATATCTTCCATCGTTACAGAGACTGTGTCCTCATATCCAAGCACAACATTTCCGAGGGAATCACCGACCAGAATCGAATCCACACCTGCCTCATCCATCAGCTTGGCTGTCGAATAATCATACGCTGTCAACATAGTAAGCTTCTCACCGGAAGCCTTTGCCTTTGCAAAAGTAGTTACTGTTTTTTTCATGGTTTACTCCTTCATATCCAATATAGTTTGAATTGTCTGACTGTCTGCATTACACAATTGCTTCGAAAGCAGCCGGTACACCTCGCGCGCATCGCCGTCAAGTGCCTGCAGATGCTTCTCCACCGTTGCCACATCGCCACGGCTGACCGGTCCCGTCAATGCCTTCTCGCAGCCAAAGCGTTCCATGTTCTCTGCATTATTTGCAAAGAGCGGCATCAACGCATGCTCTGCCTCCTCCGGTGTAAACCCACACTCCGAAAGAAGGGTTGTCCCCTTCTTATAAAGTCCGATCACCAGATTGCTTGCAAATACTGCCGACGCATGGTATTTTGCCTTTTGGTCTGCGGAAATCTGTCGGATCGTATGCCCCATTTTCTCAAACAGGCATATGAGCTCCTGCGTCTTCGTTCCTTCGCCTTCAATTGTCATGTAACAGTCTTGGAAATGTATGTAGGAATCCGTCTTCGAATTCACTGCATAAATAGGATGTATTGAATACCCGCTTACGCGACTACCCATACCAGAAAATATATGTGAGGAAAGAGCCCCACTTGTATGAATCATCGTTTTTCCATCCAGACACACCAAACTAGCTGCAATCTCTTCTGCCACATTCGCTATCTGTCCATCCGGAACCGTTAAAAATATAGTATCACACGCCTGAACCAATGTCTCCATGTCTTCATAGTATTTCGTACCAGTAAATCTCGCTGCATCTCTTGCACTCTCCGGATTCCGACTGTAAAAGCCCTCCACACAGAGCATCTCTGCATGTGTCTTTGCGAAATCGGATAAATGCCTGCCGAGCGTAAAGCCCATTCTGCCAGCTCCAATCAATCCAATCTTCATACCATCACCTCTTCTTTCTGACCAAAGGGGTGTGCACCATATTCATTTCCCAGTATAGTTTCTTTCGAATACCATCCATTTGGCAATATAACATTTTGTATACAATTTGTAAACCGATTTTCCCGCGATAATTGTATAGAATTTGATACAATCAGACAACCGGAAATAATTGCATAAAAAAGACATCCTGCAAGATTCCTCTCACAGAATGTCTCTGATTTCTTTATCGTATGATCTTCCGATTACTCTACACTGTAGTTTGGTGCTTCCTTTGTAATCTGGATATCATGTGGATGGCTCTCCTTCAGAGAAGCGGCTGAAATCTCAACGAACTCTGCCTTCTCATGAAGCTCCTCGATTGTCTTCGCGCCACAGTAACCCATACCTGCACGAAGTCCACCGATCAACTGGAATACAGTATCTTCAACAGTACCCTTGTATGCCACACGGCCTTCAACACCTTCTGGTACAAGCTTCTTTGCATTTGCCTGGAAGTAACGGTCTTTACTACCATTCTCCATCGCTGCGATACTACCCATACCGCGGTATACCTTGTATTTTCTTCCCTGATACAGCTCGAAATCTCCAGGGCTCTCATCCGTACCGGCGAACAGGCTTCCCATCATACATACATTCGCACCGGCTGCAAGTGCCTTTGTGATATCGCCGGAATACTTGATACCTCCATCCGCGATAACAGGGATTCCTGCTGCATGTGCTGCCTCATATGCCTGCATGATTGCTGTGATCTGTGGAACACCGATACCCGCTACGATACGTGTTGTACAGATAGAAC
>DJEI01000076.1:0-17530 GCA_002431865.1 Lachnospiraceae bacterium UBA5902 | reverse complement strand
CAGATAGAACCAGGTCCGATACCGATCTTTACAGCATCAACGCCTGCATCGATCATTGCCTGTGTACCAGACTTTGTAGCTACGTTACCAGCGATAACATCAAGATCCGGATACTTCTCCTTGATCATAGCAAATGTCTTAAGAACGTTCTCAGAATGTCCATGTGCTGTATCGATAACGATTGCATCAACCTTGGACTTAACAAGCTCATCTACTCTGTCGCAGATATCTGGTGTAACACCAACGGCTGCAGCACAAAGAAGTCTGCCCTGACCATCCTTTGCTGCATTTGGATACTTGATCTGCTTCTCGATATCCTTGATTGTGATAAGTCCCTTCAGCATCATGTTATCATCGACGATAGGAAGCTTCTCTTTTCTGGCTTTTCCGAGAATTGCCTTTGCTTCCTCCAGTGTGATACCCTCTTTTGCTGTAATGAGGTTCTCAGATGTCATAGACTCCTTGATCTTCTTTGTGTAATCTGTCTCGAACTTCAAGTCACGGTTCGTGATAATACCTACCAATTTGCCGTTTTCTGTAATCGGTACACCGGAAATACGGAACTTCGCCATCAGCTTGTCTGCGTCATCGAGTGTGTGCTCCGGTGAAAGAGAAAATGGATCAGAGATAACTCCGTTCTCTGAACGTTTTACTTTATCAACTTCCTCTGCCTGCTGCTGAATTGACATATTCTTATGAATTACTCCGATTCCACCCTGTCTGGCCATGGCGATTGCCATTCTGTGCTCTGTGACAGTGTCCATACCGGCGCTCATAAGAGGAATGTTCAACTTGATTTTCTTCGTGAGCTGTGTTGATAGAACAACGTCATTTGGAATAACACTTGAAAACTGTGGTACTAACAGAACATCATCAAATGTGATTCCCTTACCAATAATCTTACCCATTTTTCTTTTCCTTTCCTTTCTTTAGTCTAATTATATTAGGTAATTCGAACCGATGAGGGTTCAGGCATTACTTATCCTCGTAAACACAGATATAAAGTCCGATGTACTCTTCCCCTCCATACATCAAAGGAACTTTAATTCCATCTATATCCGACTTTAACTGTAAATCATTGCCATATACAGCAAGTGGCGGTGTGATATCTATGATAATTCCAAGTGTGGAAAATATCGTCGCCGTGTTGCCCATAATCATATTCCCAAGTTCGTTCAATGCGGAGGATGCAATCTCATCCAACTCATTCACTGGCATTCCAAACATCATGCGGGATGCAATCTCCTTTGCATTGTCCTCCCTGATTGCCAGAATCACCTGACCTTTCATTTCTCCAACTACGCCGACATGGATTGCATAATATCTGTCATGTAAATGAAAATCTGTCATCTCAGGCTTTCCAACTGTCATCTTCACCTGAGTTACGCTTTCAACAATAGAAATACTCGACTGCAAAAAAGGGTTGATGTGCTTTACATCGATTGCAGGTACCATATGCCCTCTCCTTAGTTTATTTTGTAAATAGGTTAACGATAATTATAGCATACCCATATCGAGTATTCAAACACTAAATCCAATTTGCTTCCAATTTATTTTCGTTATATCTCAGTGAAATACATAACTATCACTGGAACTTAGAATATGTCCAGATTCATCCACCTGCTTGACTGTAATCTCAGCGCCATCACTTAACGTCTGTCCCTGTACCATCAATGTATTGCGGTCGACATAGACGGTTTCTAATTCATCCTCGCCATCATACACCTTCGAATATTCGTTGAAATTTCTTCCCCGTACTACAGCATGATTTCCTTCATTTGACACGCGGCTGATGCCGATTTCCTCCAGTCCCATGATGATCTGTCCCTGACCGACCTCCGGCACGGGCGACTGACCATCATAGATGTAATCCTCGCCATACAGCATATCATAGGCAAGTAACGTAACCGCATGATCTAACTCATCCGGGTCATCCTTATACAGGCAATGTGCCCGCTGCACATACCCCATATTCAGATTCAGTGCCTTGAATATTTTCGTTGATATCTCACTCGCCCGGATATCTTCATCCGGGATGTCTAGATTCATGTTATTAACCAGAATATATTCTGTCTGGAACTGGCTGTGTGGAAGCTGATCATCGTCAAATGTGATGGTCGGCAGATGATCTCCATACAACAGCAGCACATACTCCTCTCCAGTGTTATCCAGAACCGTGATCAGATCATGGATCATCTGATCCATCTCATGTAATTGGTTTACATAATAGGTAAGCTGATTTTCCTTCACCGGATCCTGTGGATAGCTGACCTTGATCTGCTCATCACAGGCACCTAACTCTTCGGGATATTTTCCATGTCCCTGCACGCTGATCGTGAATACAAAATCCGATCCTTCCGTACTGCGCAGACAGTTCTTGATATTATCCACCAGCACTTCATCCTTCGCCCATCCGGTCGAAGTCTTCTCTACATTGTACATATATTCCAGCGAGATAAACCGCTCAAAGCCCATCTCATTATAGACATCCTTCCGGTCATAGAACGAGGACTTGTTGTTATGCATGGCAAAGGTATGATAACCTTCCTTCTCAAGCAGACTGCACATGCCCTCCACTGGCACTTTATTGACCGTTGTCTTATACGGATACTCTCCTGCTCCGAAATATGCTGAACGGATTCCCGTCAGTACTTCGAATTCGGAATTTGCGGTACCCGCTCCAAGCGCTGGCATCGTGAAATATCCGGACGGAAACTTCTCTTTCAGTTTCGTAAAATTCGGAATCGGATTCTCCGAGAGTGTCAATCCCTCTACTACATTGGGATCAAAGAAAGACTCCAGCTGCACACAAACAATATTCGGTGTCTTTTTCTTCGATGCATCGGCGTCCAGTTCCTTGCTGTTTAATTTGTTTCTCAGATGCAGCATCGTTGATTCATCATAATCGTCTGGCTTTGAAATACCATTATCAATAATACTGTTCGTAAAGCAATATGCAAATCCGTAATCCTGATATGCCATACCGAGATTTGCAAAATCATCCGAGATAATGTTATGACTCACATTAAAGTTCGTAAAGAGCATAATGCCAACCCACATGGCAATACAGACAATCATTGTCCGCATAACATGCTTTTTGCCCTCAAACTTCGGAGATTTCCGGAACAGGGTCACGATTCCCGCGATCACTGCCACTGCCGCTACGACTAAAAGCACCTGTTGAACCTTGGAGAAATACACATCCAGCATGGAGATCACGTCCTTGACCATCAGAAGATCAATCGCTGCAAATGGTGTAATACGGTATCCAAGCACAACAAAGTTCGCTATACCGCAGATCAGCCAGACAACACTGATCAGTACAATACCAAATACCCGTTTCCTTAAGAAAAGTGCAAACAATAAGGTAAAGAATATGATTGAGGTATTATACAAAAATACAATCGGCGATGAAACCATGAACTTCACGCCAAGTACCAATGACCGTCTGCCCAATATCTCCATGAGCAGCTCCAGTCCAAACGCAATCAGGAAACACCGCACAATCCAGGTCTGAATTGAATATTTCAAAAAATGCTTTACCTTTGACCAGAAGGATGGCTTTGCATCCACTCTCTCATTTTCTTCATTTTTTACAACTTCTTCGGACTCTGCTTTCTTTTCTTCTTTTGTTTCCGTTGAATCCTTTATTTTCTTCTCAGACATCTTACCGCCTCTTCAAAATAAGTCTTTGTAATGATACTCAATTATAGGAGAAATATCTTTATAAAGCAAGCCACAATTTTTTAAATTTTTTCAAAAAAATTGTTGACATATATAAAAGCTCTATGCTATTATATAACACGTCGTCAATACGAAGTACAAAACGACAAAATGCGCGAGTGGCTCAGCGGTGGAGCACCTCCTTGCCAAGGAGGGGGTCGCGGGTTCGATCCCCGTCTCGCGCTCTTATACATAAAAGAGGATATCTCGATGAGATATCCTCTTTTTATATATTCGAGCACATCCGTGCTCGAAGGTTCAATCTTCTCGTCTGCCGACTCGGTCCGCGCTAAGCGGTTGCCACAGGCAACCAGCGCCGTCTCGCGCTCTCATAAAGTATTCCATAGTAAGTTAAGAAAAAAGAATTTTATCTCTTGACATGAATACCATGTTATGATATTATTCTATTCGTTGCTGATACAACATACGCGCGAGTGGCTCAGCGGTGGAGCACCTCCTTGCCAAGGAGGGGGTCGCGGGTTCGATCCCCGTCTCGCGCTCTTTTTATTTTATAAAACCCCTATTGCAAAAAATTGTAATAGGGGTTATTTTTCTTCATCTATGTACTTAATAATATCGGAGATTTCACAGTTTAACAACTTGCATAGTTGATTCACGGTATTGGTAGATACGCTATTTCCCTGACGTATAGAATAATATGTAGCTCTTGAAAAGCCCATCTTTTCTAATCGATATGATGATATATTCTTTTTCTTCATTGTCTCAAACAATGGTTCATAACTAATCATTCCTACATATCCCCTTTTATTACTTGTATAAATCTTATTTTATAAATAATTTGTTGACTATGTACGAATATCCGAGTATATTGTTGCATAGAATAATATGTTTATTTATTGATTTTACGGAGGATATCAAATGATGAAAAAACAAACGAAAAAGATACTTATTGGCGTTGCGATTTTTATTGTGCTTGGGTTGGGTAGTGTTGTAATCTATCATGGTATAAATAAGAATGTAACAGAACCAATAGGAAAAGCAACCGATACAGATGCCTATGTATCAAATAAAGAAAATGCTGGAAATGATATTGCGACCACTGCCCTTACAGATATTTCCGCAGACAAGGAATCAACCACTGAAAAGACCAAAGACGATAACATGAACACATCAACCGAAATGGTATCGAATACAGGAAATACAAGTTCTGCAAAGGATGATTCTGCAAATACAGGCAACCATACAACAACTACAAATAATGGTGGAACGCAAAATACAAATAACGGAAACTCTAATAATTCTAGCGGAAATACGAATGTTAGTACGAAACCAAATACAACAGAAAGTTCTAAACCGAATAATACAACAGAAGCATCAAAACCTAATACAACAACCGAAGCTGTAAAGCCAAATAATAATTCAAGTCAAAATAGTAGTTCTAAAGAATGTGATCATAAATGGGAAAAGGTTACCAAGCAGGTTTGGGTAGAGCCTGTGGAACATACAGAGACGGTAGAAGTTGTTGTTACCCCTGCAGGGTATACGACAGAATATGTAGAAGAAGCTCACGCATTCTGTCGGAATTGTGGTGATATGGGAATTATGTCTGAAGATGGTATAGCTCACCATGTTTTATCTTGTCAGGGAGGAAAGTCAAGTTATTGGTATGATGCTGTTAGTGTTCCGATACAGGTATGGCACGACGCAGTTACTAAAACAGAAACCAAAACAGTTGTTGACAAAGCAGGCTACTACAAAGAAGAAGTCACTGGCTACAAATGTACCAAATGTGGTGCCACGAAATCTAAGTAATTAAGAATTAAAAATACATATACAATAAAAAATCTAGTCAGAGGTATTTCTACCAATGGCTAGATTTTTTTATTATTTGTAGACAAATTGCAGACAGCAAGGAAACTACATGTTTTTCCCCCTCTATTTACTGGCTTTTTTGATGGGGTAAAATTTGATCTTCTCGTGCTCTGGATGAGTCCCTATTTGAGTCCGCGTTTGGAGTATTATCTCCTTTTTCATGTACTTGCTCCAAACAGAAAATTTGCTACTGCTTGAAATTGGAGTAAATTTCTAATTACGCAGCAATCTACTCCAATAAAATTTTTCGCTGTTTTTTCAAATTTGGAGCAAGTCACTCTAATTAAGAAAATAGCTCCAAAAACCACCTACTTCTATTCAACCTGCATTGGAGCAATATGAACGTAATCAAGTGTTTTACCCCAAGTCAAATTTTCCGGCAATCATCCTATTGGAGCAAACACCGCATGAATCTTAAATTTACTCCAAAACAATAGAATAAAATTTTATCCTTATTCCTACAAAGAATCCACAAACCGCATAAATGCAGCCTGACCCTCATCTGTCCGCTTATACACGCCCGCACATTCAAGTACCTTTACGAATACCTTGCTGATCTCGTCGTGCAGGATCTCTGTGATATTCTCCGCGGTAATCTCATAATTGCCAATCCAGGAATCTACCCAGTCTGCATGCTTCTCAATCAGCGCATTCTTGCGGATATCCTCGCCTGCTAATATCGCCTTGGATAATTCTGCCATCTCGCCCTTCAGACGCGCTGGAAGAACTGCAAGTCCCATAACCTCGATCAGTCCGATATTTTCCTTCTTGATATGGTGCAGGTCTGCCGATGGATGATAAACGCCCCACGGACATTTCTCGGTTGTAATGTTGTTCCGGAGGACAAGATCCAATTCGAGCTTATCGCCGTGCATCCGCGCAATCGGTGTGATCGTATTGTGCGGGACACCGTCTGTCTCACTGAAGATAAATGCATCCGCATCGGTGTATGTTCTCCAGCTTGTAAGGATATGATCGGCTGCTTTCGCCATCACATCCATATCATCGCCCTGCAGACGAATGACTGACATCGGCCATTTCACGATACCGGCTGTGACACTTTCGAATCCCGGAATCACAAACTTACGCTCATAGTCTGCCTTTGCCATCGCGAACACATAGCCACCACCCTGAAAATGGTCATGACTCAGGATTGAACCTCCAACGATCGGAAGGTCTGCGTTGGAACCTGCCATATAATGTGGGTACTGTCTGACAAAATCCAGAAGCTTGCGGAATACCGCATAATCAATCTTCATTGGGATATGCTGCTCATTGAAGATAATACAATGCTCGTTGTAATATACATATGGTGAATACTGTAAATAATAGTTCTGTCCATCCAGCTTGATCGGGATCACACGGTGATTCTGTCTTGCCGGATGTGAGAAATGTCCTGCGTAGCCTTCATTTTCCTTGCAGAGCAGACAAGCCGGATAACCGGATTTCTTCGCCTGTCCAGCCTTTGCGATATCTCGCGGGTCTTTCTCCGGCTTGGACAGATTGATCGTGATGTCGATCGGACCATATTCGGTGTCTGTCACCCATTTCTCATCCTTCGCGATACGGTCTTTCCGGATATAGTTCGTCGCCTGACTAAACCGGTAATAATAATCGGTTGCTTCTTTCGGGTTTTCCGCATAACGCTTTGCAAATTCTGCCCGTACCTCGCTTGGTGGCGGCGTAATGCAGCCCATGATCTTCGTATCGAACAAATCCTTTGCAGTTATGGTATCTTCCTTCAGGATGCCATTTTCATGCGCATATGTCATCATGTCCTCCAGAATCTCACAGACAGCTCTTGGCTCTGTAATCTCCGGATTCTCCTCATACTCCATCACGTCGAACAACTCCAGCAGGCGGTTCGTCGTATATACCTCATCTGCCTCGCAGATCAGACCATTTTCCTTTCCGTATATCACCAATTCACGAATCAGATCTGTAATCATAGTGATTCCTCCATTCTTCTTCCATCCTATTTTTGCAAGCGTAATGCTCACTTCATCCATTCCATTTTTTCGATATCAATTTTGCATCGATTGAAACTACGCCAGCACCTTCATACCGCCATACTTGCGGATCTTAAGCACCTTGCATGAATCTGCGCCAAACAGACGATCCATCGCTGCACGGTATTTATCTACAGCGTCATTCTTTACAAATGCCTGGATAGTTCCTGCAAATCCGCCTCCGTGCACGCGGGCAACACCTGCCCCATCTGCAAGCGCGATCTCACTGACTGCCAGCGCCAGCGACACATTCTGATGCATCACATCATGGCTTGTATAGACATTCTGCAGATACTTGAACGAAGAATCACCGGATTCCTTTACCTTCTGCAGGAATGCATCGATATCTCCTGCCTTTAATGCATCTACTTCCTCTTGTACCCGAACATCCTCACATAAGAAATGCAGCGCACGCAGTACGGCACGATCGCCAAATTTCTCGCGCAACTCCTGTGCATGGCTTAAGATATCCTCGATCGTAAGACCAAGCAGAACTTCCTTGCCGAAATACGATGCTACCGCTTTCATCTCTGTTGGAATCGCCGCATAGTCTGCGGTCAGATCTGCATGGGACCCCTTCGTATCTGTGATGCAAAGGCTGTATCCGTATGCATTCATATCGAACTCGACTTTTTCTACCTTCGGATTCTTTACATCTGCAAAATCAATGTGCACAAGATTTCCGACGGAGCATGCCATCTGATCCATCAGTCCGCAAGGCTTTCCGAAATACACATTCTCCGCATACTGTCCGATGATCGCGATCGTGATTGCATCAATGCCGCCATCGTTATACAGATAAGAAAGAATCGTTCCGATTACCGTCTCAAATGCTGCCGAAGAAGAAAGTCCGGCACCAATTAAAACATCACTTATAATATATGCCTGGAATCCACCAACTGCATAGCCACGCTCCTTTGCGCCTGCAAGCACACCTTTGATCAGGGCCGTTGTTGATTCCTTCTCCTCTTCCTTTAATGTCAGGTCATTTCCATCAATCACAATCTCATCGTATCCATCGGATACCAGACGGATCTGCATGTCCGGAAGCTTCTTCACGATTGCAATTGCATCTAAGTTGATGGATGTCGCAAGTACCTCGCCGTGCTGATGATCCGTGTGATTTCCACCAACCTCACTTCTACCCGGTGCACTGTAGATTTCAACTGCATCCGCTCCATATAATTTCTCATATGTCTCAATGGCTGCCACATAACGATCCTTCTGATATGGGAGCACATCCGCATCTACATAAACATCAAGCAACACATCATCGTATGCACCTGCCTGTAAATTCTTCTTTAATTCTGTTGTCTGTATCATATTGTTCCTCCTTTTATAATATGTAATGCCTGTACATTTTGGCAAATCATCGTAACCGATTCTGAACATGATCATAATGGTTCTTGCTTGTTACATTGAATATACCACCTGTTTAGTAAATGTGTCAATGCATTTACTAAAGTTTACTTTAAATATTTTCAAAATATATATAGACTTTATCAATCAATATGTGGTATATTGTGTTTAGTAAACATTTGAAAGGAGTTTTCTATGGCTACCATTCGTGATATTGCAAAAGAAGCTGGTGTATCGGCAGGCGCCGTATCCAGAATATTAAATAATGATGCTACTTTAAGTGTCGCTCCTGAGACAAGAGAACATGTACTTGCGATTGCTAAAAAATTAAACTATACCAAGTCCTCCCGTGCAAAAACGATGGCAAAGCCTGTATTTACGATGGGGATTGTCCTCTGGTATACGGCGGAGCAGGAATTAAAAGACAGCTACTATCTCCGCGTCAGACAGGGCGTGGAAGATTTCTGTATGAAGAATGCCATCCGCGTCGTGCGTATCTTCCCAAATGAACCGGATGGTCTGGCACAGCTTGCCTCTGTCAACGGACTGATCTGTCTTGGAAAATTCTCGAAAAAAGAGATTGATTCATTTCTGGATATCTGCAGCAATATAGTATTCCTGGATATGCCAGTCGATGGATATGATATCATATCCCTGACACTTGATTTTGAACGTGCTGTCTACGATGTCATGGATTACCTGACCGGACTTGGTCACACAAAGATTGCCCTGCTTGCCGGTTGCGAATATGTCGGAGATGGTGAGCGGCTCATCGATGCAAGAACGGTCGCTTATAAGAAATATATGGAACATCGGGAAATGGACGCTGAGACCTATGTACGGGAAGGAAGCTTTACCTCGCAGTCCGGCTATGATATGATGATTGATCTGCTTGACAGCGGCAATCTGCCAACGGCTGTATTTGCAGCGAACGATGCGATTGCACTCGGTGCTATGAAGGCAATCAAAGAAAGAGGTTATGAAATTCCACAGGATATCTCCATCGTCGGATTCAACGATGAAGAGTCCAGTACATTCATAACCCCTCCACTTACAACCATTCATGCCCCATCGTATGATATGGGACAGCATGGTGCAAATCTCGTCTATGTTGCTTCGAATCTCAGCATCAAGACACCACTCAAAGCCAAGATTCCATGTCCGCTTGTCATCCGGGAATCATGTGCCCGTGTCAAAGAGAACGGCTAATAATTGATTTATTCGGATAACAATATTTCTTTTGCCCGGCTGTACTTCTCTCTCCAATGCAGAATCTGCTTTTCGGAGCAGCCGGCCGCTTTCGAGCGGATCTCATCAGAATTATGCGCGAGATCTGCCAGTTTTACCTTCTTTGCAACCGCATTCGGTTTCAGATTCCGTACATAATCATAATAATCTACAGATTTGTCGTGTGTCAAAAGATGCACGGCTTCCGTTACAGCCGGAGGAAACTCCTGTTCCAATTCTTCAAGCGTGACTTCCGTATCTTCCACGACATCATGGAGAAGCGCCACCGTACAGCTTACCTCCTCATCCATCTGTTCTGCCAGATGAATCGGATGGAAGATATACGGCACCCCGCTTCTGTCCACCTGTCCCTCATGTGCATGATAGGCAAGCTTCATTGCCTTGATTGTCATACTTGTATAAACCACGGATTTCCTCCCACTGTCACTGTCTGTGTGATTCTCTAATCATTTGCACCCGGCATCTCGTAGAATGCTTCGGTCTCGTCAATATCATTGACTGGCGGCTTCAAGCCTTCAATCGTGATGTTATGCTTCTGTGCATAATCCCAGAGTGCTGCATGAACGGCTTCCTCTGCAAGCAGAGAACAGTGTACCTTCACTGGTGGCAATCCGCCAAGTGCTTCCATAACTGCCTTATTTGTAAGCTTCAAGGCTTCCTGAATGGATTTTCCCTTGATCATCTCGGTTGCCATACTACTTGTTGCAACAGCCGCACCACAGCCAAATGTCTTGAACTTGCAGTCACGGATGATCTGGTTGTCATCGACATCGAGATAGATACGCATGATATCGCCGCACTTTGCATTTCCGACTGTACCGACACCACTGGCGTTCTCGATTTCTCCTACGTTTCTTGGGTTCGTGAAGTGTTCCATAACCTCTTCACTGTAATCTATAATCTGACTCATCGTCATTACCTCCTTTTTGTAATGCCCCCTCACATGCGTTCGGCGGCAGGTCGTCGGACACATCCTAAATATGTGCTTCGCACATATGCGTCCTCCTAAAATCCTGTGTATGGGCTTACTGCTTGTTCTTCTTTACGAAGTCCTCATAAAGTGGTGACATGCTGCGCAGACGCTCTACAACCGTCTTGATTGCCTCTACGGTATAGTCGATTTCTTCCCTGGTTGTCTCATCGGACAATGTCAGACGCAGTGATCCGTGTGCGATCTCATGTGGCAGACCGATGGCAAGCAATACATGCGATGGATCGAGTGATCCGGATGTACATGCAGAACCACTGGATGCACAGATCCCCTTCTGGTCAAGCATGATCAGAAGTGACTCACCCTCGATGAACTGGAAACTGAAATTTACATTGTTAGGCAGACGCTTTACCTTGTCGCCGTTTAACTTCGTATATGGAACCTCGTCTAACACACTCTTGATCAGATAATCACGCAGCTCGACTTCCTTCTTTGTACGCGCTTCCATCTTCTCTTTTGCGAGTGTTGTCGCACGGCCAAAGCCTACGATACCCGGTGTATTGTGTGTACCGGCACGTTTTCCACGCTCCTGTGCTCCACCATGTACGAATGACTCGATCTTCACACCATTTCTTACATATAAAATACCGGTCCCCTTCGGTCCGTTGATCTTATGACCGCTGGCTGACAGAAGGTCGATATGATATTCGTCTACGTTGATTGGCACATGTCCATAAGCCTGTACCGCATCTGTATGGAACAGAATCTTATGCTTCTTCGTGATTTCACCAATCTCCTTGATTGGTTGGATGCTTCCGATCTCATTATTTGCAAACATAACGGAAATCAGGATTGTATCCTCACGGATTTCCTTCTCCAGCTCGTCAAGCTTCAGGATACCGTTCTCATCTACACCGACATAAGTGATCTCGTAGCCAAGCTTCTCAAGATACTCGCATGTATGCAGGATTGCATGGTGCTCAATGGCTGATGTGATGATATGCTTACCCTTGTTGCGAAGTGCAAATGCAAGCCCCTTCAATGCCCAGTTATCAGACTCACTTCCGCCGCCTGTAAAATAAATCTCATTTGGCTTTGCGCCAAGGAAATCTGCAACTTCCTTTCTTGCATTCTCAACCGCTTTCTTACTCTCGCCAGCGAAGCGGTATACACTTGCCGCATTTCCGTAATACTCCTGGAAATATGGATTCATTGCTTCATATACTTCCGGTGCAACTTTCGTTGTCGCCGCATTATCTAAATAAATTAACTCACTCATTGCTATGAATGCCTCCTTAATTCTTTACTTTTGTCCATGAGAAATTATAATCAGACATGTTTCAAAAGTCAACGAAACCGTCCGCTTTTATAATGAGAATAAATTTCATTTGCAGCGTTTCTCATACTGCTTTAAGATCTCAATATAACGGCTTCCAAGATGGCTGAGCGGGATTCCCTTTCGTTTCAGATACCCGATCGTCATCGTCTCCTCGCCTGCAAACGGCACCGCCGTATAACCATCTCCGTTTAACTCCTCACAGATAATACCGGAGCAAAGCGTATAGCCGTTTAATCCGGTCATCAGATTGAGCATCGTCGCCCGGTCATCCGCCTTGATCGTCTGCTTGTATTCGAGGTTGCTCAAAACCTCCTCCGCAAAATAGAAGGAATTTTTATTGCCCTGTTCAAACGACAGACACGGATATGGCTCTAAGTCCGTGAAGGAAATTGACCCCTTCCCGGCAAGCGGATGTCCACTTGCGAGATACACATAGACCGCGCAGTCAAACAAGGGCTTAAATTCCAGTTCATTTGCATCAAATACCTTTTGCAGTGCTTTCTGGTTAAAGCTGTTCAGATACAGGATGCCAAGCTCACTCCTGAAGTTCTTGACATTCTCGATGACCTCGCCGGTCTTCGTCTCGTGCACGGCGAGCTCGTACTCGTCAAGCGAGAAATTCCGTGCCAGCTTGATGAATGCTTCCACTGCAAAAGAATAATGCTGCATGGATACGCTGAATTTCCGCTTATGTTCTGCGGCGCCCAGATATTTTTCCTCCATCATCTGCTGCAGCTCCACCATCTGTCTGGCATAGCTTAAGAACTCTTCGCCCTCCGTCGTCACGACGATACCGCGGTTCGTCCGCAGAAAGATCTCTATCTGTAATTCTTCCTCTAAATCATGAATTGTATTCGATAATGCCGGCTGTGATACAAAAAGCTCACTTGCCGCCTTGTTCATCGACTTCATATCTGCAATTGTCACTGCATATCGTAGCTGCTGTAAAGTCATACGCCACTCCTATTCTTTCCTTTTACTCACACCTTGAATCACCATCGCGATTCCAAATGTCACGACCTCTGTGATCGGGAATGCCATCCAGACACCGGTCACACCAAAAAGCTTTGACAGCACGAATGCCATCAGGCTGATCACAACGATACCTCGTGAGACCGCAATCAGAGAAGATGCAAGCGCCTGTCCGGTCGCACTGAAAAATCCCGCTAACACAATATTCACCGCTGCCACTAAGAATCCTAAGAAATAAATCCGGAGTCCCGGCACGGCAAGCTTCGCTAACTCTGCCGACTGTGCACTGTTGAAGATATCAACCAGTCCCTGCGCGAACACCCACACCGCAGACACTAGCACGATTGACAGAATAACTGCGATCACAAGTGACTGCCGTAAGATCTTCTTGACATCCTCTTTGTCACCATGTCCGTACGAGGTGCTCGCAAGCGGCTGTAAGCCCTGCGATACACCATTAAAGATCGCTGTTCCGACAAGTGCAATGTTCGCGATCACACCATATGCAGCAACTGCGTTATTTCCGGATAATGCAAGCAGAATAAAATTAAATACGAGCGTTGTGATACTGTTCGCGATCTCTCCGACAAACGCCACAACGCCAAGGCTTGCCGCGGAAGCAAGCAGCTTGAAGCTTGGCAGATGCCATTTGAACACGATCGTATTTTTCTTCGACAGATAATGGATCATGCAGATACCGATGCTGATGATCGGTGACACGCCGGTTGCAAGTGCTGCACCACGCATCCCCATATGCATCGGGAACATGAATACATAATCAAACACAATATTGAACAGGCTGCTAAGTAACGTTGCCGCCATCGCAATGTTCGGCGCGTTATCATTTCTTACAAATGCGGTAAATGTATAGTTTGCGATGAAAAATGGCGAGAATAACATCGCGATACGCAGATAATCCGTACCGATCGACAGGATATCTGCATCTGCTCCCATCAGCTTCAGAATCTCTGCAGGAAAGGAATTTCCAAGCAGTGTAAATCCAATTCCGATCAGAACTGCGAACATCACAGCATTTGAGAAATACAGCTTCGATGTCTCGTTATCGGTCATCTTGCAGAGCGAATACCGCGTCGCAGAACCAATTCCGATTAAAGAACCAATGGCAAATAGCAACCCATAGATTGGCAGCGTCAGATTCAACGCTGCGATACCCAGGGTTCCATTTGCCACGGAGATAAAAAATGTATCTGCGAGGATGTAGCACGACATGCCCATCATCGCAAATACATTTAAAAATATGAACTTTCTTAATTTCTTGCCTGCGTTCATCTACTCGTTGTTATTTTCTGTGAAATAACCCTTTCTTCTCATAAGGCTTGTGCTCGATGCCAAGTACCTTGTAGCCAAGCTTCTCAACTTCTTCTGTAAATTTTGCATCATCGAAGCCTTCCTCAGCTACGATCACAGTCTCCTTCTTCGCATGGGAAGAGCTGACTTTCTTCACCTTGAAATTATTTCTTACCATGTCGTTCATATGTGACTCGCACATACCACACATCATACCATCAATCTTTGCAATAATCTGTTCCATTTTGTTTTCCTCCTTAAACTACATGAATTTATATAGAATGTCAACCTCTTCTATGCTGTCTCCCGCTTCTTCTTTCCGAATTTGAACAGATTCAGACGAAGCGCATTGGTAACAACACAGAAGCTTGACAGACTCATCGCTGCTGCACCGAACATCGGATTCAATGTCCAGCCAAATAAATGAACCCACGCACCTGCGGCAAGTGGGATTCCTATAATATTGTAAATAAATGCCCAGAAAAGATTCTCGTGGATATTCCGCAAGGTCGTACGGCTCAATCGGATTGCTGCCGGCACATCGGATAACCGGCTCTTCATCAGCACAACATCCGCCGCGTCAATGGCAATATCCGTTCCGGCTCCGATCGCGATACCCATATCCGCACGTGTCAGTGCCGGAGCATCGTTCACACCATCGCCGACCATCGCAACCTTTCCTTTCTTCTGCAGATCCGCGATCACCGCTTCCTTTCCATCTGGAAGCACGCCTGCGATCACTTCATCGACACCTGCCTGCTTGCCGATTGCCTGCGCCGTCTGCTCATTATCACCGGTCAGCATAACAACATGGATACCCATATTTTTAAGTTCTGCGATTGCTTCCGGGCTGTCCTCCTTCATCACATCGGCAACTGCCACCATACCAAGGATCTTACCATCCTCCGCGAAGAACAATGGTGTCTTTCCTTCGGTTGCGTATACATCTGCCTGCTTTTGTAGCCCAGCTTCTTCCTCTTTTGCTATCTTGACCTGACTGGAAATATATTTCCAGTTTCCACCCTGCAGATGTTTTCCATTCCGGACGCCCATCAGACCATTTCCGGAAACTGCCTGAAACTCCTCAACACCTGCTTCTGTCTGGTTGTTCGCATCGCCCCATGCAATGATCGCCTTCGCGAGTGGATGCTCACTTTTCTGTTCCAGCGCATATGCGGCATGCATCAGATACGACTCCTCACAGCCAACCGGATAGATATCTGTCACACGCGGTTCGCCCTTTGTGATCGTACCGGTCTTATCGAGTGCAACAATCTGTACCTTTCCTGTTTCCTCCAGAGAAACGGCTGTCTTAAACAAGATTCCATGCTTTGCACCCACACCATTTCCAACCATGATGGCAACCGGAGTTGCAAGTCCGAGTGCACACGGACAGCTGATAACCAGAACCGAAATCGCTCTTGCAAGCGAATATCCAACCGATCTGCCGACAAGCATCCAGACCACAAATGTCACAATGGCGATGCTGATAACGATCGGCACGAATATACCGGATACCTTATCTGCCACCTTTGCGATCGGCGCTTTCGTCGCTGCTGCATCGCTCACCATATGAATGATCTGTGACAGCGTCGTATCCTCACCGACACGGGTTGCCTCACAGAGCAGATACCCGGACTGATTGAGTGTCGCAGCAGATACCGGATCACCCGGATTCTTGTCCACCGGGATACTCTCCCCAGTCAGTGCGGATTCATTGACTGCACTGTTTCCTTCCTTGACAAATCCATCCACCGGGATATTCTCACCCGGACGGACGGCGAACAGATCACCGATATGAAGCTGCTCGATTGGCACAG
This sequence comes from Lachnospiraceae bacterium UBA5902, assembly GCA_002431865.1. GTDB lineage: Bacteria > Bacillota > Clostridia > Lachnospirales > Lachnospiraceae > Coprococcus_C. The sequence continues at coordinate 988 of DJEI01000076.1, read as the reverse complement.
TCTGCTCCTCACCATCCTTGACTAGAACAGCGGTCTTTGGTGCCAGCTTCATCAAGCCTTTTAATGCATCGGTCGTCTTGCCCTTTGACTTTGCTTCGAGCATCTTTCCGACTGTGATCAGTGTCAGAATCATCGCCGCGGATTCAAAATAAAACTCATGCATGTAATGCATAACCATTTCGTCCTGTTCCTTGACAACTGCATCGGTCATTGCAAACAGTGCATACACACTATAGATAAAGGATGCTGCAGAACCAAGCGCCACGAGCGTATCCATATTTGGTGCCCGGTGTATGAGTCCTTTGAAACCATTTACGAAGAACTTCTGGTTTACAACCATGATTGCGATTGTGAACAGTAGCTGTACAAGTCCCATCGCTATGTGATTGCCATCGAAGAACGGCGGCAATGGCCAGTTCCACATCATATGTCCCATCGACACATACATGAGCGGGATCAGCAGGACTACCGACGCAATCAGGCGTTTCCGCATCAACGGTGTATCTGTATCTTTCAGTACATCGGCATCATCCTCCGCGCCGCCGGATTGTTTTCCGGCTTTCATCTTCGATGCTTTATAGCCGGCTTTCTCGACCGCCTGTATGATTGTCGCTGCATCTGCCGTTCCTTCCACGCTCATTGAATTGGTGAGCAGGCTCACGGTACAGTTTGTCACGCCTTCCACCGCCGAGACCGCTTTCTCGACACGTGCGCTGCAGGCGGCGCAGCTCATCCCCTTCACTTTATATTGTTCCATGTAATAAATTCTCCTTTCCTAATTGTGAAATTGCCAATATATCTTTCACATATATTTCCATATTGGTTCATGCCATATACAATGTATTGAACCTAAGAAGTTCTAAAATGTTCTGTTTTACATATTCATAAAATACGCCACCACCGCACGGGTATTGCCCCCTCGCTTTGCTCGTCGGCATGTTGTCGGGCGCATCCTAAATATGAACTCCGTTCATATGCGCCCTCCGCT
>DJEI01000032.1:7657-8502 GCA_002431865.1 Lachnospiraceae bacterium UBA5902 | reverse complement strand
ATGGGAATCAATTTCTCGCGTGCGCTGTCGCTCAAATACAGCTACACCGTTCGGAATTATCTTGGCATGGATCGCTGTGTGATCGCGGTTGGACGTGTCATGACGTGTGTACTTGGTATGATTGTGAAGCGGGAACGGGAGATCCGTCAGTTTGTACCGACACCATTTTACCGGGTGCTTGCCAGCACAGAAGGGTTTGAGGCAGAGTGGAAAACTACGAAGGACTCCGCCTATCTGGATTCTCCGCTTTTATATAAAGAAAATGGTTTCAAAAAAGAAGAGAGTGCAAAACAACTGATTACAGAATTGTCTGCGGATGCACCGATTGAACTGATCGTGCAGAAGGTAGAGAAAAAGACAGAGAAGAAAGCACCGCCGATGTTATATAACTTAGCGGAGCTGCAAAATGACTGTTCGAGGTTGTTTAAGATCAGCCCGACTGATACGTTAAATACCGTGCAGACACTCTATGAGCGGAAGCTGGTAACATATCCAAGAACCGATGCCCGTGTGCTTTCCACAGCCGTTGCGAAAGAAATCGGGAAAAATATCGGTGGCTTGCAGAAATACGAACCGCTTGCACAGTATGCGCAGTATATTATGCAGCAGGGCGGATATAAAGGCGTTGCCAAATCTAAATACGTCAATGATAAGCAGATCACCGATCACTATGCGATCATTCCGACCGGACAGGGACTTGGCAACCTGAACGGGTTAAATGATATTCAGCGCAAGGTGTATGATATTATTGCGCGGAGGTTTTTAAGTATTTTCTTCCCGGCAGCAGAGTATGAGAAGGTCAGCCTGGTTTTGACAAGACAGATTCATACAGCAGTTGGCGAGAA
>DJEI01000032.1:0-7518 GCA_002431865.1 Lachnospiraceae bacterium UBA5902 | reverse complement strand
AAAAAACAGGAAGAACAGAAGCTGACGGATGAGGAGCTGGCGAAGTTTGCATCTTTGAAGAAAGGTGATGCGATTCCGGTACAGGCATTCAATATCAAGGAAGGAGAGACATCTCCACCGAAGCGGTATTCTTCGGGTACATTAATTCTGGCGATGGAAAATGCCGGACAGCTCATCGAGGATGAGGAACTTCGAAGTCAGATCAAGGGCAGTGGTATTGGAACAAGTGCGACACGTGACAGTATCATCACGAAGCTTGTGACGAACAAATACATTGCGTTAAATAAAAAAACACAGATCGTGACACCGACATTTCTTGGTGAGATCATCTATGATGTATGCTTAAATTCCATCCAGAGTCTGCTCTGGGCGGAAATGACGGCATCATGGGAGAAAGGTCTTTCCGGTGTTGCAGAAGGAACGATCTCGAAGGACGAATATACAGCCAAGATGAATAAATTTGTCTGTGATAACACAAATGCCGTGAAGCAGATACGAAATCAGAATCAGATCACGCGTTTATTTGACCGGACGAAGCCATTTTATGAAAAGGCAGGAACGAAGAAAGCTGCGAAAAAATCATAATATGGTTGGCGAATGTATGTAAGACAAATGTTGGATGAATAAGAGATAGTGATGGAGGATAGAAAATGAAGAGTGTAAATGCAGTGACAATCAAGGAATTATATGATCTTTCTCATACAGAGGCAAAGCCTTTGATGGAGCAGTATACGTATCCGTGGGAGGTACTTCCTCATATTGGAGAGTTTATTGTAAAGCTTGGGGAGTCTCTTCCGAAGGATGAGTATACCGAGGTAGCAGAGCATGTCTGGGTGCATAAGACTGCGAAGGTATTTGCATCGGCATATCTGGCTGGACCGGCGATCATCGGGGCAGAGACAGAAGTGCGCCAGTGTGCGTTTGTCCGTGGAAATGCGCTCGTTGGAAAAGGATGCGTGATTGGTAATTCTACAGAGTTGAAAAACGTGATCATTTTCGATAATGTGCAGGTGCCACACTATAATTATGTTGGTGATTCTATTTTGGGATTTAAGTCGCATATGGGTGCTGGCTCGATCACATCGAATGTAAAGAGTGATAAGACACTCGTCCATGTGAAAGGAATTGATCCAGAGACAAATGAGAAGTTTGATCTGGAAACCGGTTTGAAGAAATTTGGAGCAATGCTCGGAAATCATGTAGAAGTTGGCTGTAATTCCGTATTAAATCCGGGTACAGTCATTGGCTCAAACAGTAATGTCTATCCGCTTTCCCCGGTACGTGGATTTGTACCGGCAGAAAGCATTTATAAGACGGGTGGCGTGATCGTGAAGAAACACGCGTAAGTAGTTATTTTGTGTCAATGCGGGCAGATTGTGCTGCCTGCCGGGCGGCTTCCAATATGAGCAGTGTGGTGTATTGGTTGTCGCTTGCATATGTAACAGAGTCCAGATCACCTGTGATCTGCAACTGTTCATTGATGGCATCCACAGAAGGTGTTAAAAGTGGATACATGGCGGTGACGGTTTCGTTTGTGTTTGTCACCTCGATATGTGTGACTGCATGTTTGTCGATGGTCGTCTGTAATTCCAGTGTTGTGCCACCGAGATTCAACTGTGAGGTGTAGACACCTGGCTGGTATGTGGCAAAGGTCTCTGTTGAGACGCTTGTATCCGTGGTATCTTTTTCGTCCTCCTTCGGCGAGAACATATACCAGAGCAACAGGATCAGCAGGATGCCGAGAACGATAAATATGCCAGTGTAAATGAGTTCTTTTGATTTTAAGACGATGATTTTCGTTTTAGATGACATAATAAAAAACTCCCTGTTCAGAATTAGTATAATATATTCTGAATAGGGAGTTTTTATTACTTTTCGATTTGGAAAATCAATCCTTACAGAGAAGAATATCCGTGACTGTTGATGATTCCCTTGATTGGGATGCCGGCTTTGCAGAGTGGGCAGTCAGCCGCAGAGTGTGTCTCGTAATTCGGGATATCCTCGGTACGGAAGATGGTGTTGATCTGTTCGCCGTGGATTTCATCGGCAGCAGAGAAGATCGAAGATACACCAACGACTTCACCACCGTAATATTCGATACATTCGAGAGCAGTCTGCAAGGTCTTTCCGGTTGTAGCAGTTGCCAGCAATACAAGGACATGCTTGCCTTTAATCATGGAAAGATAATTCTCACGGAAAATAAGCTGTCCGCCAGAGTGCTGCTCCGGGGAAATGATATATGCGGTATTGTGCAGGTTTGCAGATAAGATACCTGTGTTAAGAAGTTCATCTGCGAGATAAGCACCGATCACATTCGTACCGTCCAGGCAGACGATCGTATCAATGATCGTTGTAGCAGCGTAGCGGGTAGCCAGTACTTTGGCAGCGGCATGTGCTTCGCTCCGACGGCTTTTCAGACTCGTCATATCAATATAGTAGTTGATATGGGAAGAAGATGTTGCGTAGTGACCAGGTGTTACATTCAGTGAGATTAAGTTGCTGGATGTAGACTGTACCTTGAATGTATTTGTGTTTTCCATAAATAGTACCCCTCCTGTGCGTTTTATGACATACTGATATTATAAATGGTATACGGGATTTATGCAAGCAAAGTAGCACAATACACAGAAAATTCACCGTATATTTTCTCCGATTTTCGAGACACCGACATAGATCTGGGAGATCTTATACCACGTTGGAAAATCGACAATTCCGCTTACTGGAAGATTAAAAATGGACTGAAAGGCACGCACAGATTCTGCAGTTGCGGAGCCGAAGATGCCATCGACTGTAACAGTCGGAATCGCCGGGTAATTCTGCGCAATACGGTTTAACTGCTCCTGAATCGTGATTACCGGTTCGCCGGAGCTTCCGATCGTCAGATCATAGCCGGGATAGGAGGATGGGATTCCGGAAACAATTTCAGCCTCATTGATATACATATCGGATCCATAATAATAGTGGATGATATCAATCGCAGAAAAACCATCATCGCCGAGTGCTTTGGAACCCCACTGCGTCATCCAGTTTGGACAGGAGACACGCTTGCCGTCACAGTATTGTGTGAGAATCGGCTGCTTGACATTTGGACGGGCGAGATAGCGGTTGTAGAGCCGGTCAGCGATCTGCGAGATATTTTCGTAAATGGTTTTACCATAGATCCATTTGTGATCGTAAGCGGTGGAGGATGTAATTGTGAAATTATAACCTTTGTTCCGGTACCATTCCGTATACACCCGGTTCAAAGTAAAGGACATGATTGCCAGAAGGTTTGCTTCAATCGTGCTTTCCGGCCATGTGGAGTAGATCTCACAGCAGGCAACATTTTTGATATAGTCGATATACGGAACATAATAATCAGTGGCGGTGGAGTCACCGGGGACACCGTCGTGCACGACGATTGTTTCCGGGACGACGACACGCGAGAGGACGATCTCACCGCTTTCGGATAAAGGCTTGATCTCAGGCTCGGCGATTTTCGGTGGATAGTATTCCCAGAGCGTGTGTCCGCCGATGACGATCGGGTTATAGACATAGTCGGGTGTCTGCTCGGAAGGCTGCAATACGATGGACTGCAATCCATTTTCACCGGAGAAGATCTGGACGCCGGAGACAATTTCCTCCTGATAGCCGGGGGCAGAGATTTTTACATTGTACTCGGAATAGGGCTGGTTGTCAGTTGGCTCCATGCTGTATTCGAGTGGTGGCGCCGAAAGCTCGATATTTCCGGTCTGCCCATTTCGGTCTGTGTTGACGGATTCTAAGATCCGGTTCGGTTCCCCGGTGTTTGCGATTTCGATGGTGGCAGAAGAAAGCGGAGAGTAGCTGTCGGTGTCTGTGACTATGACATTTAGATTTCCTGTATCACTAGAATATTGATCCATATGAGATACCTTGATTTTTCGTCCATATAATATATGAAAAAATGCGGAAAATTATGTAAATAAAAAATTATCCATGTTAAGAAAAAACACTTGACAATCAGGAGAAAACCATGTATGATGCAAAAGGTTTGTAAATGAAAAATACTTTACAGGTGATTCAGATGGAGAAGTTTGTACGTCAGTCATTGCTCTATGATTTTTATGGAGAGCTGTTGACGCAGACACAGAAAAGTATATACGAAGATGTTGTTATGAATGACCTGTCCTATTCGGAACTGGCAAGGGAATACGGAATCTCCAGACAAGGCGTGTTTGATATGATGAAGCGATGTGATAAGAAGCTGGAGGACTTTGAGAAAAAACTGAAATTAGTGGAAAAGTTTGAGAATGCCAGAGAGAAGGTAGCCACGATACAGACGGAGATTCAGGCATTGCGGGAACGCAATGAGAACCCGACGCTGGACGGAGCGTTTGCGGATATTGACACGAATCTTACTGGGCTGCTGGATGATTTTTAACAGTTGGATGTTTGATTTTGTTTGGGAGGAGACGCATGGCGTTTGACAGTTTAACAGACAAATTGCAAAACGTGTTCCGGAAGCTGAGAAGCAAAGGAACCATTACGGAAGCGGATGTAAAAGAAGCGATGAAGGAAGTAAAGCGTGCGCTGTTGGAGGCAGACGTAAACTTCAAGGTCGTAAAACAGTTTATCAATTCCGTCAGTGAACGCGCGGTCGGTGAGGAAGTCTTAAAGGGATTAAATCCGGGACAGATGGTAATCAAGATCGTAAAAGAAGAGATGGACAAGCTGATGGGCTCCGAGACAACAGAGTTGAAACTTCTGCCATCGAATGAAATCACGATTGTGATGATGTGTGGTCTGCAGGGTGCAGGTAAGACAACAACCGTTGCAAAGCTTGCAGGCAAGTTTAAGAATAAGGGTAAAAAGCCACTGTTAGTTGCCTGTGACGTGTATCGTCCGGCGGCAATCAAGCAGTTGGAGATCAATGGTGAGAAGGTTGGTGTCCCGGTATTTTCGATGGGAGACGGACATAAGCCGGTAAATATTGCGAAGGCTGCGGTTGAGCATGCCGCAAAGAATGATATCAATCTTGTATTTCTCGATACCGCAGGCCGTCTGCATGTCGATGAAGATATGATGAACGAGCTGGCGGAGATTAAGGAAAATCTGGATGTAACATATACGATTCTGACGGTCGATGCGATGACCGGTCAGGATGCGGTCAATGTAGCAACAGCATTTAATGATAAGATTGGAATTGACGGTGTGATCCTGACAAAACTCGATGGTGATACCCGTGGTGGTGCGGCACTTTCTATCAAGGCAGTAACCGGAAAGCCAATCCTGTATGCAGGTATGGGCGAGAAGCTTACGGATCTGGAACAGTTTTATCCAGATCGTATGGCGAGCCGGATTCTCGGTATGGGCGATGTGGAAAGCCTGATCGAGAAAGCACAGTCTGCGATTGATGAGGAAAAAGCCAAGGAGATGGAAGAGAAGTTTAAGAAGGCTTCCTTTGATTTCAATGATTTCCTTGATCAGATGGAACAGATGGAAAAGATGGGTGGCATGAATGATATCCTGAAGATGCTGCCTGGATTTGGAAATAAAAAACAGCTCCAGAATCTGGAGATTGATGACAATGCGATGAATATGCCCAAAGCAATCATCCTGTCAATGACGAAGCAGGAACGTTCGCATCCGGAGATCATCAATCCGAGCAGGAAGAAGCGAATTGCAGATGGGGCAGGCGTTCCGATCAGCGAGGTAAACAAACTGATCAAGCAGTTTGAACAGTCCAAGAAGATGATGAAGCAGATGTCCGGTATGATGGGTGGCAAACGCCGCGGCGGATTCAAGCTTCCGTTTGGATTCTAATTTTTGATAATAGTAAAACTATTATATATAGACGAAAGATTTTTAAGGAGGTGAAATTTGACATGGCAGTTAAAATCAGATTAAGAAGAATGGGATATAAGAAGCATCCTTTTTATAGAGTTGTAGTAGCTGATTCCAGATCACCAAGAGATGGTAGATTCATCGATGAGATCGGAACCTATGATCCAAATCAGGAGCCAGCATCTGTAAAGATCGACTCTGATGCAGCTAAGAAGTGGCTTGCAGATGGTGCTCAGCCTACTGAGACAGTTGCTAAGCTTTTGAAGCAGGCAGGTATCGAGAAGTAAGACTGATGTGCAAGGGAGGTGCAGGTTATGAAGGAATTAGTAGAACTGATTGCAAAATCCCTCGTTGATTATCCGGATGAAGTTGTTGTAAAAGAGACAATCGATGGAGATACCATAACAATCGAACTGAACGTTGCAGGAGATGATATGGGTAAGGTGATCGGCAAACAGGGCCGTATCGCTAAGTCCATTCGTACTGTTGTGAAGGCGGCTGCATCAAAGGGTGATAAAAAGGTAATTGTAGACATCAAATAATTCTTGGATTCCCGGTGCCAGAAGGCATCGGGAATTATTACTTTATCGGAGGAATTTATGAGCGAAGATATGTTTCGAATTGGCGTTATCACGTCGACACATGGATTGAAGGGCGAGGTTAAGGTATTTCCAACGACTGATGATCCGGCACGGTTTAAGAAGCTGAAAAACTGTTTTATCCGTACAAAAAGTGGCGATGTACCAGTAGAGAAAAAATCATGTAAATTCTTTAAGAATATGGTGATTCTTTCTTTTTCGGAATTTAATGATATAAATGAAATAGAAAAATTTAAGGGCTGTGAGCTGTATGTAACACGGGAAAATGCGGTTCCACTCGAAGAGGACGAGTTTTACATTGCGGATGTGATTGATTCGGAAGTGTTCGAGGACAATGGTAAAAGGCTTGGAACTTTGGTAGATGTGATGCAGACGGGTGCGAATGATGTATTTGTCGTGAAGATGGAGAGTGGCAGGGAAGTGTTGCTTCCGGTTATTAAGGACTGTGTGCTGGACATCAATGCGGAAGAAAAAAAGATCGTTGTTCACATGTTGAATGGATTGCTGGACTAACGATATCGGAGGCAGATATGAATTTTCATATTATGACATTATTTCCGGAGATGGTGCTTGGTGGTTTAAATGAGAGCATCACCGGCAAGGCAATTGAAAAGGGACTAATTGGCGTAAACGCTGTGAATATCCGTGATTTCGCGGGCAACCGGTATGGACATGTTGATGATTATACTTATGGTGGCGGTGCGGGCATGCTGATGCAGCCGGGACCTGTGTATGATGCATATCAGCATGTACTTGCACAGATCGCGGCACGCAAGGCAAAAGATGGAACGCCTGCGCAGGACAAGAAGGTGCGGGTGCTTTATATGACGCCGCAGGGGCAGCCATTTAAACAGTCTATGGCACAAGAGTACGCGAAGGAAGAAGATCTCGTGCTTTTGTGTGGACATTATGAGGGTATTGATGAGCGCGTGCTGGAGATGATTGTGACGGATTATGTGTCGATTGGAGACTTCGTGCTGACAGGTGGAGAGCTTCCGGCGATGATGATCGTTGATGCGACAAGCCGTCTCGTGCCGGGCGTGCTTGGCAGTGATGAGAGTGCTGTGTATGAAAGCTTCTATGATGGACTTCTGGAATATCCGCAGTATACCCG
>DJEI01000037.1:3219-4099 GCA_002431865.1 Lachnospiraceae bacterium UBA5902 | reverse complement strand
CCGAGCTTCTCGCCCTTTGCAAGCGGTACTACATATTTCTTCTTCTGCTCTTCGGTACCGAATGTCATGATTGGATCGATACAAAGAGAAGTATGTGCAGATACGATAACACCGGTAGTTGCACAAACTTTGGATAACTCCTCAACACATGTAACGTATGTCAGAGGATCACATCCCTGTCCGCCGTACTCCTTTGGAACCGGAATTCCCATGAATCCGTATTTTGCCATCTTTGCAACAGTCTCAGCCGGGAACTGTTCTGTCTCATCTGTCTCCTGTGCAAGAGGTTTTACTTCTGCCTCAGCGAAATCTCTGAAAAGACCGCGAGCCATCTCATGTTTCTTGTCTAAAGTAAAATCCATGATTTTAACACTCCTTAATTATGATTTATTTTTATTATACTTTTCTACTGCGCGTCTACAGGTGTCTTTGTGCGGTCTGCATTGTAGATGTAGAATCCCTTGCCAGACTTAACACCAAGGTTTCCACCACGAACCATCTTACGGATGAGCGGGCATGCACGGTACTTGCTATCACCTGTCTCGTTGTAAAGTACATCCATGATTGCAAGGCAGATATCAAGACCTACGAAATCACCTAACTCTAAAGGTCCCATTGGATGGTTTGCACCAAGCTTCATAGCTGCATCGATACCAGCGATATCAGAAACACCTTCCATCTTGATGAAAGCAGCTTCGTTGATCATTGGGATTAAGATACGGTTTACTACGAAACCAGCAGCCTCGTTAACCTGTACCGGAGTCTTTCCGATCTCTACAGCGATCTTCTTGATTGCTTCAACAGTCTCAGCAGGAGTATTTACACCAGCGATAACTTCTACTAACTTCATACGGTCAGCAGGATTGAAGAAATGCATACC
>DJEI01000037.1:2535-3146 GCA_002431865.1 Lachnospiraceae bacterium UBA5902 | reverse complement strand
GAAGCGAAGATACACTCTGGCTTGGCAATCTTGTCTAACTCAGCAAATGTAGTCTTCTTTACATTCATATCCTCGAAAGCTGCCTCAACGATGAGATCGCAGTCCTTGCAGAGGTCTTCCTTTAAACCTGGAGTGATCTTGGCAAGAATGCCGTCAACCTTCTCCTGTGTCATTTTCTCTTTAGCAACAAGTCTTGCATATCCTTTTGCAATCTTGTCCTTTCCGCCTTCAGCCCACTCCTGCTTGATATCGCAGAGTGCTACTTCATATCCGTCTACCTGTGCGAATGCCTTAGCAATTCCCTGGCCCATTGTACCAGCACCGATAACTCCAACTTTCATTATTAATTCCTCCTAAATATATATAATATAGTTATATTTATTGGCAAAGATCAGACATAGCCACACGTTTTATGTCACCATGCCATTGAGGTGCATCTTCCGATGCACCTCTTTTCCACATCACAGATAATGATGTGGATAATAAGTAAATTAGTATTTCTCAACGATTGTAGAACATCCCATTCCACCGCCGATACACAGTGTAGCCAGACCTCTGTTAGATCCACGCTTCTGCATCTCATGAAGCAGTGTAACAAGGATACGGCATCC
>DJEI01000037.1:0-2407 GCA_002431865.1 Lachnospiraceae bacterium UBA5902 | reverse complement strand
TCTCTTGCAACTGCGATAGACTGAGCAGCGAATGCCTCGTTAGCCTCGATCAGATCGAAATCATCGATAGAAAGACCTGTCTTTGCAAGAACCTTCTTTGTAGAAGCAACAGGACCAACACCCATGATCTCTGGCTCTACTCCGCCAAGAGCTCCAGCTACCCATGTAGCCATTGGCTTAACGCCAAGCTCCTTAGCCTTCTCTTCGCTCATAACAACGATTGCTGCAGCACCGTCGTTGATTCCGGAAGCGTTACCAGCTGTAACCAGTCCGCCTTCCTTACCAGAGCAGCAACGTAACTTGCTAAGAGACTCAGCAGTTGTTCCAGGACGAGGTCCCTCATCCTTTACGAAATCAACCATTTCCTTCTTAACCTTTACAGGTACAGGAACGATCTCATCATCAAACTTGCCGGCTGCGATAGCTGCTTCGCACTTCTGCTGGCTGTTTGCAGAGAACTCATCAAGTTCTTCTCTTGTAATACCATACTTGTCACATACGTTCTCAGCAGTGATCATCATATGATAGTGGTTGAATGCATCTGTTAATGCATCGTTAACCATTGTATCGATAATTGTTGCATTGTTCATTCTGTATCCGAAACGAGCCTTTGTCATAGCGTAAGGAGCCATGGACATGTTCTCCATACCACCAGCTACAACGATATCAGCCTCACCAGCCATGATCATTGTTGCAGCATCGTTTACACACTTAAGACCAGATCCACAAACAACGTTGATTGTGATTGCCGGAACCTCGATTGGTAAACCAGCCTTGATGGAAGCCTGACGTGCTACGTTCTGTCCCTGAGCTGCCTGGATTACACAACCCATCTTAACTTCGTCAACCATCTCTGGCTTAACACCTGCTCTGTTTAAAGCTTCTTTAATTACAATTGCACCTAAATCTGCTGCTGGAGTATTGCTTAATGCTCCACCCATCTTGCCGATTGCTGTACGGCAAGCACCTGCTAATACAACTTTCTTTGCCATTCTTCGTTCTCCTTTAAATCAAACTCGCACCAAATGATGCTGTTAATTTTTTAACAATGTCTATAATACCACATTTTCCGCATAAAATCAATGAAAACCTACGTTGTTCATAAAAAATTCTTCGTTTATTGCAACAAGCTCTGTTTCATGGTATATTTAAGGTATATTTTATGTAATGCTGAGGGGACTTTCAACGGGGGATCACGTAATATGAAATTTGTCAGAACAGAAGACTTAAAGGCAGGCATGCGGCTTGCCAAACCAATTTACAATAAAAAAGGTGTATTGCTTTATGAACGCAATTCCGCACTCACCGCACCGGGAATTGCCAGTGCTAAGAATTTCGGTCTGATCGGTGTCTATATTCTCGAACCGGCCGAGCCTCTTCCTCCGCTTTCCCGTGAAGATCTTGAATTTGAGCAGTTACAGACCGTATATATTTTCCGGCTCCGGGAAATCTTAAACTGCATTACAGAACGCAGAAAGCTCGAAAAATACCCTGTATTTCTGGAAGATATTCTTTCACACTACGGTTCTTTGAAGCATCGTGTAAATTTCAACCAGAATCTGCGCAGCAGTGAAGATTTTATGTACAAGCATGCGATCAGCACTGCAATACTTGTAACCATGATGGGGGCTCATCTGCGATTGCCGAAAGAAAAGCTACGCATACTCACCACCGCAGCACTTCTTTATGACTGTGGATACCGGAATGTTCCGCGGAATATCATTGAAAAGGGAATGAATGACCTGTCCGCATCCGATCAGGATGTCATTCAGCTTTCTCTGGAAAAAGGGCTCGTTCCACTTTCCATGTATCGGGATGATTTCGACTTTTTTTCACGCGCACTGGCGTTGATGCAGACCTATGTGTACGAAGACCATCCGGAAAAACTTGCAACTGCTCCGGATCAGGAATTGCAGGAAATGGCATCTATTCTGCGCATTGCCGACTGGTTTGATCAGATGACAGCCATGAGCAGTGGACACGAACCCCTTTCGGAAATCGCCGCCATGCAGTATTTCAAAAAATATCCAAAGAAGTTTCTTCCGGTGCTTGTCACAGCACTTGCAGAGTGCATCCATATTGTCCCACAGGCCGCCAGCGTTGATCTTTCTACAGGTGACAAGGGAATTGTTCTCGTAGAAAACACTCATGATTTCATGCGCCCGGTTGTCCTGCGGCTTTCGGATAATCAGATCTATGATCTGAGTGACAAAAATGTTTACCAGAAAATGCAGGTAACCGATATTATGAAAACCATGGATAACCGTGTTGCCATGGATGAAGAAACTTTAAAGCAATTTGTACCAGATGAAAAACTCAAAAAATTAACGCAGGAATTCCGCAGGAAACTTGCCGTTGGAAAAAAATAGCATAACAGTAATATCCTTTCCCCATGATTCAATCATGG
>DJEI01000021.1 GCA_002431865.1 Lachnospiraceae bacterium UBA5902 | reverse complement strand
AAAAAGCACCAGATATATTCGAGACTCATTGGAATGTACCAGAAGGAGACGGATATAAGTGCGGTCAGTATGCCCCAAATGCAAAATGCATATCCGGATTTTGCAAGCATCGTAACCAGGGCTGCCAAAAGCCCGGCTAGTACAATGGCAAATACGATATAGATCTGCTGTATATTAAAAATAGTGAGCAATGGTCGAATCAAAACAGCAGAACCATGCCAGTATCGGAAATAATCATAGGTTGGTTCTGCGTCGGAGGTCACAGCAGTGTATAAGTTTGTATTTTCATTGTGTGTGGATGTGTAGTAATAAGAAGCCTTCAAGGGGGAAGCAAAGGGGTGTTCAGCATCATAATAATAGAGCACATTCAATAAAATTGCATCTGCATAGTGATCAATATTGGATGCAGGATCATTTTCGAGAACACGATAAAATACAGGACGTTTCATGAAATATACAGCAGACTCCTGCGTGTGTTTCTGAATCGCAGAACGTGGAATCAGAGAGACGACGGAAAGCAAAAACAATTCTGCCGCAGTGAGGGCAAAGAAGGAGACAATCCAGATAAGAATCGTTTTCTGTGTTGCGCGAGTGCAGGTACAATTGTTTTGCGTGGTAAATGAATGCTTCATGAAATCTCCCATTGTCTGTTGCAGTCATGGTAAATAATCCGTTTAATTACCAGAAAAACTGTTCTGGATGTCAGGATGTGCCGCAGGAAGTGCTTTTTCCAGATCGTCGACACGTGTCATTAAACAGGCACAAAAACCATCGAGGGGCTGAAAACAGCGAACGAATATTTCCTTGCCGATTTCAGGACTGTAATCCCGGATGTAGCGGGCAGTTCCATTTACTGCGACATCAGTGTAGGCTACGAGCCATTTCTTATCTGCGTTTGGAAAAACAGTAAAAAAAGAATGGTTCAGCATTTCGTCAATGGTCTTCCCCTGAATGATTTCCATTTCTTTATTACAGTAACGAAATACAAAATCAACACCATGTCCATCCTGGTTGAAAACAAGCTCAACAACACAAAATGCAATTGGCATGTTGTCAAGGATTGAAAAACGAAATTGAATATCAGCTACAGTTCGAATACTGCCGGAAATACTTTCATGCAGTGTTTCGTTCAAGCGCTTGTGTGCGGCAGCAGTCCGTTTGCGCCCTTGGAAGCATGTACCATCCAGCATATGATAGACACCATCTTCGATAAAGTTAATCTGCTTTTTTGCAACTAAAATTCCTTTATTGACACAGATAAAATCGTGAGCCTCTAAAGATTCAAAAAAATCTTTGACAGTAATATATGTAAGGAACGTCTGATTGGTTATCAGATGGATACAGGTTCTGCCATCCTTACGTGTCAGGTATTTGATGTTTTCAATTTGAATGTTGTTTTTTTTGAGATATTTTAATATCTTGCCTTCCATGAAAGGACTCCTTTGTTTCAGTTACTTTTTGAACTACAAATAAGAGTTTAACAAAGAGGAATGGTTAAGTCAACGGCAAAAGACGGTTTTGTCCATGGACAGTTTCAGATATCTGTGCTAAATTTTTTATAAAAAAATACAGGAGAACCATAGAATATGACAGAGTTACAGCAGCGATTGTTTGAATTGCAGGATAAAAAATATCAGGCATTTTCATCAAAATTGATACCGAATATTGAACCGGAGCATGTAATCGGAATCCGGACACCGGTATTGCGGAAATTTGCAAAGGAGTTCGCGAAGGAGAATGGCGTAGAAGCATTTTTGCAGAAACTGCCACATACTTACTATGAAGAAAATAATCTGCATATGATGCTGATCGGCGGAATCAAAGATTATGCGCAGTGCTTATATGAGGTAAAGCGTATGCTGTCATATATTGACAACTGGGCGACATGCGATCTGCCAATTCCGAAATGTTTTGCGAAGCATAAGGAGGAACTGATCCCGGAGATCCGGACATTTCTGACATCGGGGGAGACTTATACGATTCGGTATGGCATGGGGCTTTTGATGCGGTTATACTTGGATGATGATTTCCGGCCGGAATATCCCGCGATGGTTGCGGCAGTTGAATCGGAAGAATATTATGTGAATATGATGATCGCGTGGTATTTTGCAACTGCACTTGCCAGGCAGTGGGAGACGTGCATCCCATATATCGAAGAGCGAAGATTATCTCCGTGGGTACATAGAAAGACGATTCAGAAGGCGGTGGAAAGCTACCGGATCACGGATGAGCAAAAAGCGTACTTGAAGACCTTCCGTTAAAAGTGTACTATAAGAAGATAGAAATTATGGAGGCAGGAAAATGCGGACAAGAGAAGAAGCCTTAGCGTTTGCGCTGTCGTTCCCGGATACATATCAGGATGCGCCGTTTCGCGATGATAACTGGCAACTGGTACGTGTGAAGGGGAGCAAGAAAGCGTTTTTGTGGACATATGAACGGAATGGATATATGAATCTGAATGTCAAGGTAGATCCGGAGTGGCGTGATTACTGGCGGGATGCTTTCGCGTCTGTCGTGCCGGGCTGGCATCAGAACCGGGAGCATTGGAACACGATTATCCTGGATGGAAGTGTGCCGGACGATGCGGTGTGCGAAATGATCACGGAGAGCTACCGGCTTGTCACCGACAGTCCGTCGAAGCGGATTTATGAGGCAGTGAAGAAGATTCCACGTGGAAAGGTAGCAACATACGGACAGGTTGCAGAGCTTGCCGGGGATAAGAAGATGGCGCGTGCAGTAGGAAATGCACTGCACAGGAACCCGGACCCCGAACATATTCCGTGTTATCGTGTGGTCAATGCGAAAGGGGAGCTTGCCGGAGCGTTCGCATTTGGCGGCGCAAATGTGCAGGCAGATCTGCTTGCAGCGGACGGAATTCCGGTCGTGGATAATAAGGTTGATCTTGCGAAGTATGGGATGAAATATACAGATATTCAAAGGAGTGGAACAGTTTGAAGAAAAAGATAAAGAAGATAGCAGCGGCGCTGCTGGCATTTACGATAGGATGTGTAAGCCTGACCGGCTGCAGCGCGCGGCAGGATACGATTCGGTTTGGCGCGGCAGGTGTCGGAGGCGGATATTATGCGTTTGCGACTGCATATACACAGCTTGCAAATGCGGAAGATTCGGATATGAATTTCGAGGTAAAATCGACGGCTGGTTCAATGGCGAACCTGCGGTTGTTGTCCGAGGGATATGTGGATGTGGCGATTGCGCAGGCAGATCTTGCGGCCGCCGCATATTATGGAACGGATGAAAACGGGGAATCCTATCAGGGATACCGTGTCTTAGCGGGGCTTTATACCGAGGCATGCCAGATTGTTGTGCGCAAGGATTCAGGGATTAAAAGCTTAGATGATCTGCAGGGGAAGACGGTAAGTGTCGGTGAATCAGAATCCGGAACCGAACGGAACGCATTGCAGATCCTGCAGGTGAGCGGACTTGCATCACCGATTACAGAGACCGTCAACCTGACCTATATTGAAGCAGCGGAGAAGTTAAAGAGTGGCGAGATCGATGCGATGTTTTATACAGGTGGTGTGCAGACAAATGTGATTGCGGAGCTTGCAGACAGCTGTGAGATCGCACTTGTTCCGGTCGATGCGAAGACAGTGGATAAGCTGAAACTTGCATATTCATCCTACGAAGCCTGTGAGATTCCGGCAAATACTTACACCGGACAGACGGAGAAGGTATCAACGGTCGGTGTCAAGGCACTGCTGCTTGCGAGTGAGAAGATGTCAGACAAGACCGCGGAAGAGCTTACAAAACAGTTTTTCACACATGCAACGGAGATTCAGTATGCAACTTCGTTAAAGGAGGTCTTTGATGCAAATGCGGCTGTGGATGGCGTGCAGCTTCCATTTCATCCGGGGGCAAAAGCATATTATGCATCGCAGGGAATCACAGTGGATGCACAGGAAAACTAACAGATAGGAGAACCATTTTACATGGAAATACAAATTGATATGTATCAGACATTGGCACTTTCGGTTGTGGTGCTGATGCTTGGACAGTTTTTGAAACAGAAAATAAATTTCTTGGAAAAGTTCTGTATTCCGGCTCCCGTGGTCGGTGGTTTGATCTTTTCGGTCCTTACCTGCATTTTATACAGTGCGGGCGTGGTAGAGTTTACATTTGATGATACGCTGCGGGAAGTGTGCATGGTGTTCTTCTTCACATCGGTTGGATTTCAGGCGAATCTGAAGGTGTTAAAGAGTGGCGGAAAGGCGCTTGCCATCTTCCTTGGATTGGTAATTGCCTTGATTTTCATGCAGAATTTACTGGCAGTCGGTGTGTCACATCTGATCGGACTTGATTCTCTGGTCGGACTTTGTACCGGTTCGATTCCGATGGTCGGCGGACACGGAACGGCAGGTGCATTCGGACCCGTACTGGAGGACTTCAATGTAAAGGGTGCGACAACAATCTGTACGGCAGCAGCAACCTTCGGACTGGTGGCAGGAAGCCTGATTGGAGGACCGATCGGAAAACGTCTGATCGAGAAGAATCATCTGCTTGACACGATCGTGACAGAGGATGACAGCTTGTTGGTTGAGGATGAAAAGAAACATGAGCGCCATACGAATATGTATGCGGCGGCTGTATTCCAGTTGATTCTGGCAGTCGGACTCGGTACGATTATTTCTGAGCTTCTGACAAAGACAGGACTTACATTCCCGATTTATATCGGAGCCATGATCGTCGCTGCAATCATACGAAATGTCGGCGAGTATTCCGGAAAATTCGACATCTATATGGGCGAGATCAACAACCTTGGAGGTATCTGCTTGTCGCTCTTTCTCGGAATTGCGATGATCACATTGAAGCTGTGGCAGCTTGCGGAGCTTGCATTACCGCTTATGATCTTGCTTGGCGCGCAGCTGTTGCTTATATTCCTGTACACGTATTTCGTTGTATTCCGTGTGATGGGAAAGGACTACGATGCGGCAGTGCTTGCGGCTGGAACGTGTGGATTCGGTATGGGTGCGACACCGAATGCCATGGCGAACATGCAGGTGCTTTGTGACCGTTATGCGCCATCGGTGAAAGCATATCTGCTCGTCCCATTAATTGGAAGTTTGTTTGCAGACTTCATTAACAGTCTGGTGATTACGTTATTTATCAATATTATATAGTGCAGAGGGACGGATATTTGGAATGAATCATGATCTTGAAATGAAGATAAAGGTTGGAGGAATAGCATGAAGGACAGGAAAGAGAAGAAGAAAAAAGCAAAATTTAATCTTGCGTTTGACAATCTTGCGATTCCGGAAGTGCATATTCATGGACGGAGGGAAGCCAAGCACGAGGACGTGACAGAAACAGATGATGAAGTGGTGACCTTTGACGATGTGGCAATCCCGGAGGTACATATACAGCGGAGAAAAGAAATGTATGAGCTTTTAGTGAAGCTTCGGAAAAAGCTGCACGAGATACCGGAAGCATCGATGCACGAAGAGAAGACGAAGCACACGTTGATCGAGTTTTTACACAAATACACAGCACTCACAGTTGTTGACCGGGATGCGTGGTTCTATGTCGTTCGGAAGGCTGATAATCCGGACGGTACACCGCCGATTGCATTCCGGGCAGATATGGATGCTGTGAGCGGGGCAGATGGTGTCGGACATTTCTGCGGGCATGACGGACATAGTACGATTCTCTGTGGGGTGGCGCTTTATCTGTCAAAGCGAGAACAGCCGCTTACCAGAGATGTGTATCTGATTTTCCAGCCGGGTGAGGAAATTGGCGCGGGTGCGAAGATCTGTAAGGAATTACTTGCGGAAAAGCAGATCGGAGAGATATACGGATTGCATAACATTCCGGGTTATCCGAAGGAACAGGTACTGCTTCGCAAGGGAACTTTTGCGTGTGCATCAACGGGACTTTCGATTCATATGACCGGAACACCAAGCCATGCGGCATACCCGGAAGCAGGCAGAAATCCAGCCATTCCGATGGCGAAGCTTCTGCTTGAGATCGAACGGATCACGAAGGAAATGCAGGAGCGGGGCGAGTTCGCGCGTATGACTGTGATCGGAGCAGACGTTGGCAGTGCGAATTATGGTGTGTCTGCGTTTGAAGGTACGCTGCGTCTTACGGTGCGTGCAGAGAAGGAAGATGCATTTGACGCATATGTGAATGAGATTAGATCTCTGGCTGCGACACTTGCAGAGGATGAGGAGCTTACTATATCCATAGAGGAAATCGAGCGGTTCCCGGCAACGGAGAATCACGATGCAAATGTAGATAAGCTGCACGCTTGTGCAGAGAAATTGCAATTTCCTGTGACAGAGCTTGCAGAACCGATGCGCTGGTCGGAGGATTTTGGCTATTATCTGCAGGAAGTGCCGGGTGCATTTTTCGGCGTGGGTGATGGCGAGGATCATGCACAGCTCCATACAGCGAGCTATGAGTTCCCGGATGAGATTATGAAAACTGCCGTTGCAATGTTTGCAGGGCTGATATAGGAAAGAAGGATAAAACCATGAATATCGAAGTAAGAGCATATACAGACAAGGACATCGAGGCAATGGTGACGATCTGGAATCAGGTTGTTGAGGATGGTGTGGCATTTCCGCAGGAGGAATGTCTGACGCAGGAGTCGGGAACTGCATTTTTTGCGGAACAGACATATTGCGGAGTCGCAGAGGATACGGATACAGGCAGAATCTACGGCATGTATATCCTGCATCCAAACAATGTAGGACGATGCGGACACATCTGCAATGCAAGCTATGCGGTTGACCGGGAATCCAGAGGATTGCATATCGGCGAGAAGCTGGTGTCTGATTGTCTGGTGCAGGGCAAGGCACATGGCTACCGTGTCTTACAGTTCAATGCGGTTGTCGCAAGCAATGTACATGCACGGCATCTGTATGAGCGGCTTGGATTCAAACAGCTCGGTACGATACCGGGGGGATTCCGCATGATTGACGGAAGCTATGAGGATATCTGCCCATATTATCATGAGCTGTAAAATTGTTAAAAGTTTGTAAACTCGGTTGACGAACCGGGGGAAAATGGGGTAGACTACACCCCGGGTTGAGGAAGAACCATGGCGAAATATGGTTCGGTCAGATCCGGCAGTGATAAAGCTGCAATAAGAATAAAAAAATTGGAGGTGGGACTATGGACAGCTACGATAGTACGAGTCGAGTGAAACGCGGTGGCGGACATATGGATATACGAACGCAGTTGGGACATAGTCTCATTTTATCTATGATGATATAACTGTGTTTAGTTTTCTGTTGTCTGAACCACCGTACACAAACGGTGGTATTTTTATGCCCCGGAATAAGGAGGTAGAAGACAATGAAGAAATGGATGAAAAGAAAGAATTACGCAGCACAGTCAAAGAAGCATTTGCAGGACAAGAACCTGCAGGAGGCAGCGAAGGTACTCTCCCTGATGGAGGTTGACGATGCGGTCGATGTCTTGGACGAAGTTGATGATGCAACGAAAAAACAGGTCGTTGATATGCTCCCGGAGGATGCCGGAAATGATATCCAGATGATCCTCTCGTACGAGGAAGACGAGATGGGTAGTCGTATGACGACGAACTATATCGCAATCCGCAGAGGTATAGATATCAGACAGGCAATGCGCGAGCTTGTTTCACAGGCAGGCGAAAATGATAATATCGGAACGGTTTATGTATTAGATGAGGCAGATAAATATTACGGTGCGATCGACCTGAAGGATCTGATCGTAGCAAGAGAAAATGATGCACTGGAATCCATCATCAATACGACGTACCCATTTGTGACTGATCATGAGAAGATCGAAGATTGTATTGACGAACTGGTAGATTACGCAGAGGATTCCATTCCGGTTTTGTCTGACACGAAGGAATTGCTCGGTGTTATCACGGCACAGGATGTCGTAGAGGCTGTCGATGATGAGATGGGCGAGGACTACGCAAAGCTCGCTGGTTTGACGGACGAAGAGGATTTGAGAGAAACTACAAAGGAAAGCATGAAGAAGCGTTTGCCTTGGCTGATTATCTTATTGTTCCTTGGCATGGGTGTGTCTTCCGTTGTAGGAGCTTTTGAAGCGGTAGTTGCTGTCCTGCCGATCGTGATGTGCTTCCAGTCTCTGATTCTGGATATGGCAGGTAATGTTGGAACGCAGTCGCTGGCTGTTACTATCCGTGTACTGATGGATGAGAACCTGACTGGCAGGCAGAAGCTGCATCTCGTATGGAAAGAGATGAAGGTTGGATTTGTAAATGGCTTATTGCTTGGCTCGCTTTCATTTGTATTTATCGGAATCTACATTGCCTGCTTCAAGCACAATGCATGGCTGCATGCATTCCTGATCTCAGGATGTGTTGGCGTATCACTGATGGTTGCAATGGTGATCTCAAGCTTAGTCGGAACTTTGATTCCGATGTTCTTCCACAAGATCAAGATTGATCCGGCAGTTGCATCCGGTCCGCTGATCACGACAGTCAATGATCTTGTAGCAGTAGTCACTTACTATGGATTGGCATGGCTGTTCTTGATCCAGATCATGCGGATTGTTTCATAGGGAAGCTGTCAGAGAAGAAGATTTGGGAGTTTACATGCTTCCATTACGGGATGTCAAATAAATGATAAAAATAAAAAGTGAATTACTTGAAAAATATACTTTGTATGTTAAAATATAGTTCGGTTATGAATTGTTTGATTGCGAACAATTCATAACCGAACTTTTCTTTATGGAAATGAAATGAGCGGATGATAGGAATATCATTTGAAAAATGAAATTTGTGGATATACAGATTTAGCATTTGTAAATTATGCAAACTGTATGGACGAAAAAGGAGGGAATTCATGGACGATTGGAAGCATGATCATCTGGGAAATCAGATCATCATATTATCAAACCAGGTAAAGCATTATCTGCATCAAGCAGCAGAAGTGGAAGGCATCAGCGGGTCACAGAGCCGGATTCTGCATTATATTTCTGAATTCAGCAAGAAAACAGAAGTATATCAGAAGGATGTGGAGGAGTTCTTCTATCTGCGCCGGTCTACTGTCACACAGACGTTGCAGACGATGGAAAAGAACGGACTTATCAAGCGTTCCAGCGTTGTCAGAGATGCACGCCTGAAGAAACTGGAACTGACCAAAGCAGGACAGGCACTCGAAGCAAAAATCCATATACGTGTGATGCAGATGGAGCATCGATTGAGTGACTGCTTATCAGAGGAAGAAATCACACAGTTCTTATCAATTACAGATAAACTTGGTGTCGAATTGACAAGCCTTGGAGCACCAGAAATCAAGCAAGCCTGTAAGTAACCACAAGGTCACTTGGCTTGCTTTCGTATGATATATTTGCAAAACGAGACAATGTGTAGATAGAGTTGTACATAAATAACATTTCCTATGCAGACCATTGGAGCACATCAGCACTTAGCGAACAGACAGCAATTCGTAGAATTGATGCTCTGTGAGTTTAGTGCCTGCTATGTGCGGAAGTGAGCGAGAGCGTGTCTGCATAGAAATGTGTATTTTGTACAACTCGATATAGAAATTTACGCGTTTTGCATAGAAGCATAAGAAAGGAGACAACATGTTAAAGACGTTAGGAAAACAAATCAAAGAATTCAAAGCCGCGTCCATCGCAACCCCACTGTTCATGCTGTTGGAAGTTCTGATGGAAACGCTTGTACCATTCCTGATGTCATCGATCATTGATGATGGCGTCAATGTGCCGGGTGGCGACATCCACCATATCTGTGTAGTCGGTGCATGGATGATCGTGGCAGCGGCAGTCGGACTATTTGCTGGATTGATGGGAGGTCGTTATGGTGCATATGCATCTGCCGGGTTCGCGAAGAACCTGCGGCAGGCAATGTATTATAATATCCAGACATTTTCATTTACAAATATAGACAAGTACAGCACCGCCGGCCTGGTGACTCGTATGACGACGGATGTAACAAATGTGCAGAACTCCTACATGATGATCCTGCGTATGGGTATGCGCGCCCCGGCGAGCATGATCTGCGCGATGGCAGCCGCATTTTTGATCAACGCAAGGATCGCAAGCATTTACCTGATCGCAGTGATTCTGCTCGGTTTGGTGTTACAGTTTATTATCCGAAAGGCAAATAAATATTTCAATATCGTATTTGAGAAGTACGACGACTTAAATGCAAGCGTGCAGGAGAATGTATCCGCAATCCGCGTAGTTAAGGCGTATGTCCGCGAGGAGTATGAGACGAATAAATTTGCACAGGCAAGTGCGAAGGTATACAACATGTTTGTAAAGGCAGAGAGCATCATCGCCTGCAACATGCCGGTCATGATGTTCACGGTATATAGCTGTATCCTGTTAATCAGCTGGGTTGGCGCGCATATGATCGTGAGTGATTCGCTTACGACAGGTAATCTGATGAGCCTGCTTGCATACTGTATGAATATCCTGATGAGTCTGATGATGCTTTCGATGGTATTCGTCATGATCAGTATGAGTATGGCGAGTGCGAGACGTATCGCTGAGGTTATCAACGAGGACACGACCTTGAAGAATCCGGAGCAGCCGGATATGGAAGTGCCGGACGGAAGCGTGGAGTTCGATCATGTATATTTCCGTTACAAGGAGACGGCGAAGGATTTCGTATTGAAGGATATCAATGTAGCAATCAAGTCGGGTGAGACGATCGGTATCATCGGTGGAACCGGTAGTGCGAAGACAAGTCTTGTGAGCCTGATCAGCCGTCTGTATGATGTGTCCAAAGGCAGTGTCAAGGTTGGCGGCAAGGATGTCCGGGACTACGACATGGAGACACTTAGAAATGAAGTTGCGGTTGTATTGCAGAAGAATACATTGTTCAGCGGAACGATCTACGAGAACCTCCGCTGGGGTGACAAGGATGCTACCGACGAGATGTGCAGACGTGCCTGTGAGCTTGCCTGTGCCGATGAATTTATCGAGAAGATGCCGGATGGCTACAACACGTATATCGAGCAGGGCGGTTCAAATGTGTCCGGTGGACAGAAGCAGCGTCTGTGTATTGCGCGTGCGCTTTTGAAAAATCCGAAGATTCTGATCTTAGATGATTCAACGAGTGCGGTTGATACAGCGACGGATGCGAAGATCCGTGCCGCATTTGCAACTGAAATTCCGAACACTACGAAGATTATCATTGCACAGCGTATCTCCAGTGTGGAGCATGCGGACCGGATCATCGTCATGCATGAGGGCGAGATCAATGGCATTGGAACGCACGAAGAACTGCTCGCTGGAAATGATATTTACCGCGAAGTATATGAGTCACAAAATGGTGTCGGCGCCAATGCTGATTTTGACGAGGTGCCTGTTGCGACGAAGGAGCAACATCAGGATGGCACCGAGGACCTGCCGCCGAACGAAGGTGAGGGGGCAATACCACATGACGAGGTGCCAATTGTGGATAAGGAGGTGAGTCAGCATGCGTAATCAAAAAGGAAAAGGACCGGAGAATCCGGGCAAACTTCTCAAGCGATTGATGGGAATGCTGATGAAGCATTATGGCGCGGCGGTCATTATCGTGGCAATCTGTATCATCATCAACGTTCTTGCAAATGTACAGGGAACAATGTTCATGCAGCGGTTGATCGACGACTATATCACACCGCTGTTAAAGAGTGAGACGAAGAATTACACACCATTGCTTCATGCAATCGGACGTGTGGCATGCTTTTATGGAGTCGGAATTATTGCTTCTTATTCCTATAACCGGATCATGGTCAATGTCACACAGGGAATGCTGAAAACATTCCGAGATGAGATGTTTACGAAGATGGAGCAGCTTCCAATCAAATATTTTGACACTCATGCACATGGAGATATCATGTCCATGTATACGAACGATACCGATACGCTGCGTCAGATGATCAGCCAGTCGATGCCACAGCTTTTCAACAGTGCGATTACGATTATCAGTACGACAGTCTGTATGTTTATGCTGAACATTCCACTTACGGCGCTGACATTTTTCATGGTCGGAATCATGCTGGTGCTGACAAGAAAAATCGGCGGACTTTCTGCAAAGCATTTCATTGCGCAGCAGAAGGATATTGGTACAGTCAACGGCTACATCGAAGAGATGATGCAGGGGCAGCGTGTGGTAAAGGTGTTCTGCCACGAGGAGGAGAGCAAGGAAGCGTTTGACAAGCTGAACGATGCTTTGTGTGAAAGCTCTTACAAGGCAAATAATTATTCGAATATTTTAGGACCGATCAACGCACAGCTTGGAAATATCAGCTACGTGCTCTGTGCAATTGTCGGTGGTATGCTGGCGATTGGAAATGTCGGCGGATTCACGCTGGGCGGACTGGCGAGCTTCCTGACCTTCAACAAGAACTTCAACATGCCAATCAACCAGATCAGTATGCAGATCAATGCAATCGTAATGGCGCTTGCGGGAGCAGAGCGAATCTTCAATCTGTTGGACGAAGAGCCGGAAGTGGACGAGGGCTATGTCGAGCTGGTCAATGCAAAGCGTGAAAATGGACAGCTTGTGCCAAGTGAAAAGCGTACCGGACTCTGGGCATGGGCGCACAAGCATACAAATGGTGATCCAACCACATATGTTGAGCTGAAGGGTGATATTGTATTTGATGATGTGGACTTTGGCTATAACGATGATAAGATCGTGCTGCATAATATTACAATGTTTGCACAGCCGGGACAGAAGCTTGCATTTGTAGGCTCAACCGGTGCCGGAAAGACGACGATCACGAATCTGATCAACCGGTTCTATGATATTCAGGACGGAAAGATCCGGTATGATGGAATCAATATCAACAAGATCAAGAAAGCGGATCTGCGAAGATCACTTGGTATCGTATTGCAGGATACGCATTTGTTCAGTATGAGCGTGCGGGAAAATATCCGTTATGGACGACTCGATGCAACAGATGAAGAGGTTGAGGCAGCCGCAAAGCTTGCAAATGCCGATGGATTCATCCGGCGTCTGCCACAGGGCTATGATACCGTTCTGACCGGAGACGGTGCAAACTTGAGTCAGGGACAGCGCCAGCTTCTTGCCATCGCGCGTGCAGCAATCGCCGATCCACCGGCGCTGATCTTAGATGAAGCGAC
>DJEI01000017.1:11956-14671 GCA_002431865.1 Lachnospiraceae bacterium UBA5902 | reverse complement strand
TATCTGCGGAAGCTTCCGTTTATCAGTATGCCGACATCGGCATCAAGTGATGGATTTTCGTCGGCAAGCGCATCGCTTCTGGTAAATGGCAGGCGTACTTCTGTACCGGCGCGCATGGCATATGGCATTGTGGTGGATACCGATGTATTGAAGTCTGCGCCGGCGAAGTTTTTATACTCTGGTATCGGCGATATGGTATCAAAGATCACAGCACTTTACGACTGGATTTTCGAGGCGGAGCATGGCGTGTCCGAGGTGAATGATTTCGCGGTAATGATTGCGAAGAAGGCGGTCAACAGCTTCGTGCGGACACCATTTGAGAGTATTCAGGATAACCTCTTCCTGAAGGAACTGGTAGATTCACTGGCGATGAGTGGAATTGCAAATGAGATCGCAGGCGGCAGTGCACCAACGAGCGGCAGTGAGCATCTGATCTCCCATGCGCTGGATAAGCTGCTGGAGGTGCCACAGCTTCACGGTGTACAGGTCGGAATTGCCACTTACGTGATGGCAGTTGTGCAGAATCATCGGTATGTGCGTGTGAACAAGATCTTTGAGGATACCGGTTTCTGGGATTTTGTTTCGACGCTTGGATTAAACCGGGCAGACTATGAGGCGGCAATTGACATGGCACCTCAGATCAAGCCGAACCGTTACACGTATCTGCATGAAGCAAAGTACCGGGAGAAGGCAAAACAGGTGCTTCGCGAGGATTCGGTGATGAAGCGGGTATTTGGTGAATAAGAACAATTAAAAAAGTTGTGCAAATTGAACGGAATGTGTAAAAAATATACACATTCCGTTTTTTGACACTTGTAGGAACTTGGAATATATGCGAAAATAACACAGTGCTTTTCTATGCGTATACCGGAGATGACTGGATGTATGCAGGGAGAACAACACAAAAATTAGAAGATAAAGTGTGAGCGAAGATGAAGATACTTTTGATTAACGGAAGCTTGCGTGGAGAGTACAGTTCCTCCCTCAAAGTTGCCCATGCATTTGTCAAAGGCATGGTGGAAGAGTATGGAGCGGACACGGAAGTCTGTGAGGTAGCATTGAAGGACAAAAGGATTGACCATTGTCATGGGTGCTTTGTCTGTTGGAAGACGACACCGGGGCAGTGCTGTATCCACGATGATATGGATGAGCTGCGGCAGATGGTGATGGACAGCGATATCATTGTTGAGAGCTTTCCGCTTTATTTCTTTGGACTGCCTTCGAAGCTGAAGGCATTTACGGATCGTATGATCTCCTATGTACAGGAGTATCGCGGGAATCCGGGCGATGAGGAGAATCATCGGTTTCTGCACAACATGCGGTATCCGGAGCTGGAAAAGAAGAAACTGATTTTAGTATCCACATGCGGCTACGAGGTGACAGACAACTGTTACGAAGCCGTGTTTGCAGAGTTTGACCGGATCTGCGGAGAAGGGAAATACACAACGGTGCTGGCCCCGCAGGGAGGTCCACTCTCAGAGCAGGGCTTTGCAGAAAAGGTGGCTCGCTATCTGGAGAAATTCACAGAGGCTGGTCATGAATATGCAAGAGAAGGCTGCTTATCGGAACGTACGTGGAACAAGCTGCAGCGACCGCTGCTTGGACACAGTACATTCGAGATGGCAATCAATATGAACTGGGACAACCCGGAGGTTGGCCCTTACGGAAAGCTGGTGTAACATCATGGAGATACTAAAGAGATTTGCAGCGAAGCTGGCCTTTGCAATCGCGAATGGCGTGATTCGCATCCTGTACCCGCCAAAGGTAACATGGGAAGACAAAAAGGCAACGAAAGAAGCGTTGAAGAAAGGCAATTGTGTTGTCTATTCAAACCACACAAGTCATGTCGATGGATTCTATATGACGCGCCTGTTTGGCAAATATAAGGTACATACCTTTGTCGCAAGGGACTGGTACGATAGGAAGAAAATCAACTGGCTGTTCCGCAACCTTCCATATATTCCGATGAACCGGCAGGAGATGGATACAAGCTGGCTGTCGATGGGCTTGGAGAAGATGAATGAGGGCTGCCCGATCTACATATTCCCGGAGGGACATACGAGTCACACCGGAGTGATGGATGAATTTAAACCTGGATTTCTGATGCTTGCAAGACAGGCACAGGCACGGGTGGTTCCGGTTGTGATCGATGGCGAATTTAAGATTTTCCATCGCATGCATATCATTGTCGGCAAGCCAGTCGAGATGGACTTGAACGAGGAGGGCAGACTTTCTGTTGTTTTAAAGAAATATGCCGGGGTCTGCAGAGACAGAATCTATGAACTGCGCGATACCTATGGCGTGAAGAAATCATGATATTTGGAGTGGAAACACTCTTTAAATATACCCGTTGACGCGGGGGAAAATATAAGAAAAGGAAGGATACATAGAATGAACGAAAAAGAGTTAGAAATCGCTGAGAACATTAAAGGAATGCTTTCAAAGAATCTTAGAATCCCTGAGGAAGAATTAGATTATGAAGTTCCATTGTTTGGTGATGGAATTGGACTTGATTCTGTTGATTCCCTGGAGATTATCGCTTGTATCGATTCTGCTTACGGCGTAGCTATGACAGGTGTTGCAAAAGAGCACTTCTACAACATCGAGAGCCTTACAAAGTACGTTGTAGCAAATATGTAATAGCAAGTCATACAAAAAAGGGCTGTCCCGAAAGGAAACTTTGGGGCAGCCCTATGTATTCTGAAA
This sequence comes from Lachnospiraceae bacterium UBA5902, assembly GCA_002431865.1. GTDB lineage: Bacteria > Bacillota > Clostridia > Lachnospirales > Lachnospiraceae > Coprococcus_C. The sequence continues at coordinate 11,965 of DJEI01000017.1, read as the reverse complement.
AGGAGATAA
>DJEI01000017.1:9349-11916 GCA_002431865.1 Lachnospiraceae bacterium UBA5902 | reverse complement strand
ATAAAAATGGATAAGATTACAAATACACGCTGCGTTGTAACCGGACTTGGTATGATCAGCGCAATCGGAAATAACGTAGATGAGTGCTTCGCAAATGCACTGGCTGGAAAATCTGGAATTGACAAGGTAACATCTGTGGATACAACTGACTGTTATGCAAACCTCGGTGCAGAAGTACACTGTGATACACTCGATGAGATCGATGAAGCAAAGGATGTTGACCGTGTCAGCAAGCTTTGTCTGAAGGCTTCGAAGGAAGCACTCGATGATGCAGGTCTTGTGATCAACGAGAGTAATGCCGGACGTGTCGGCGTTGTCATGGGAAGCTGCGTCGGTGGTGTTGTCAGTGTTGAAAATTATGTAACAAAGGGTGAGCATGCAGAGGACATCAACAAGATGACGATTGCCTCTATCGCAAACCATGTAGCAAATATGGCAGGTGCAAAGGGCGTTGTGACAAACGTTGGTAATGCCTGTGCTGCAAGTACGATCAGTATTGCTTATGCATGCGAGTTGATCCGTGCCGGTGTGGCAGATGCATTTATCGTTGGTGGTGCAGATGCATTTGCATCCGTTCCATTTTCCGGATTTTTGGCATTGCATGCACTTTCTGAGCAGGCATGTTCGCCATTCAACCACAGCAATGGTATCACACTTGGCGAAGGTTCCGGTGCGATCATCGTGGAAAGCTATGAGCATGCGAAGAAGAGAAATGCGAAGATCTACTGTGACGTGCTTTCAGCAGGAATCAGCAGTGACGCGCATCACATCACAGCACCACGTCCGGACGGACTTGGACAGATGTTCGCTATCCGCCAGGCAATCGAGAAGTCAGGTATCGAGCCAAAGGATGTCGCATATGTAAATGCACATGGAACAGGAACCGCTAAGAACGACGAGGCAGAATTCCTTTCCCTGCATACGATCTTTGACGAGGCAAATCCGGACTTAAGCGTCAGCTCCACAAAGGCAATGGTTGGTCACTGCTTAGGTGCTGCCGGTGCGATCGAGGCAGTCTTCGCAATCAAGGCTCTGACAGAAAACAAGATCCCACCAACGATCGGATATTCTGAGGAGGATATCAAGGCACTTGGTGAGAAGGCAGGCACATTCGATTTCATGCCGAATACAATGAAAGAAAAGGATCTGCACTATGTAATGTCCAACTCCTTTGCATTTGGCGGAAGCAATGCAAGTATCATCTTCTCGAAGGAGCCAGGCGATGTGAAGGAAACTGAGAACGATGAGAAGGTTTATATCACAGGCCTTGGTATCGTCAGTCCACTTGGAAACGGTGTCGCTAACTATATCGATAAGGTTAATGCACAGACAAAGCCGGAAGCAGCGTCTGTACATGCAAATGTTGGAAAAGAAGATTACGATAAATATGGTTTGAAGATGGCATTCTACAGAAAGCTCGACAAGTTCAGTCTGATGCAGGTGATCTCTGGTCTTGAGGCACTGCAGGAAGCAGGTATCGAGGTAACAGAGGAGAATGCAGAAGAGCTTGGTATGATCGTCGGAACCGGCGATGGCCCACTTACAACCGTATATGAGTTCCAGGAGCACATTTCCGAGAATGGAACAACTGCAGGTTCTGCCTTCAACTTCCCGAACACCGTTTATAACGCAGCAGGCGGATACCTCTCAATCAAGACAGGTATGCGTGGCTATAACGTAACAGTGACAAACGGCGCACAGTCCGGTATGAGCAGCTTGTGCTATGCATATAACGAGATCAAGCAGAACCGCGGCAAGGCAATGCTTGCGACCGGTACCGATGAGAACAGCGAGGTTATGGAGAAGCTTTATGCGAAGCTTGGCAAGGTAGCCGGTGATGTAAAGCAGGCATATGCTGGTGGTGACGGATTCGTACTTGCCGATGGTAGTACGAGTATTGCACTTGAAAATGAGACATACGCAGCAAGCCACAATGCAAAGAAGTACGCAGAGGTATGTGGTTACGCTATGACACACGAAGGCGTTGCTTACGGTGATGTGGCAGGTACCGAGAAGGGATTGATGAACGCAATTGTAGATGCAGCCGCTATGGCAGGTATTACATTGGAGCAGATTGATGCTGTTTTTGGATTTGCAAATGGTGCCGACGAAGTCGACACATTGGAGCGTCATGTCTACGAGGAGATCTTCGCAGGCAAGGTACCTGTACATCAGGTCAGAGATTATACAGGTGAAGGCAGGGCTGCAAGCTCTGCACTGTCTGTTGCACATGCCGCACTTACACTGTCCGGTGATCTTGCTGCAAGACAGAATGCTTATTATGTAACAACCGAAGAAGTAACGAAGGAAGTTGTTGATACATCCGCATACAAGTATGTACTCGCAACAAGCTGTGCGATCGGTGGCAGCTATGCCGCAGTCATCTTAAAGAAAGTGGCATAATACGGACTATAAAAAGATAATATAGAGGCAATTGCGAACAAAAAAGATAAATTGAATTATATATTTCCAGTTTGTTTCATGAACATATGCGATATGTTTGAATGTTAGAAGTTCTTAATGTTCTGTAATAATATTAGCCATGTTTGAACACGATGTTCAAACAA
>DJEI01000017.1:0-9301 GCA_002431865.1 Lachnospiraceae bacterium UBA5902 | reverse complement strand
CGCCACTGAGCCATGGATGGCGAGCGGAGGGCGCATATGAATCGTAGATTCATATTTAGGATGCGCCCGACAACCTGCCGCCGAGCGAAGCGAGGGGGCATTACCCGTGCGGCGGTTGCGTACACATATGGAATATATATCAGAACATTTAGAACTTCTTAGATTCAATACATTGTATATGGAATGAATAAACTGGAAATATATATTCATTCTGTGTCGGGTTCGCAATTGTGAAATATACAAGTTAAAGGAGAAAAACATGACAAATGGTAAAGTAGCGCTTGTCACAGGTGCGTCCCGTGGAATCGGGCGTGCCTGTGCAATCAAGCTTGGAGAGGCTGGCTACAAGGTAGCCGTCAACTATAATTCAAACGAAGCAGCCGCAAATGAAGTCGTAGAGAAGATCAAGGCAGCCGGAAGTGAGGCAGTTGCCATCAGGGCAAACGTATCTGATCTTGCGCAGGTAAAGACAATGATGCGGGAAGTTATCAACGCATTTGGACAGCTGGACGTCCTTGTCAACAACGCCGGAATCGTAAAGGATGAATTTGTCCTGATGATGAACCCGGATACGATTGATCAGTGTCTCGATCTGAATATCAAGGGATACATGTACTGTACGCAGCAGGCAGTCCTGAAAATGTTCTCGAAGAAGCAGGGCGTCATTGTGAATGTTTCATCCGTAAGTTCCAAGCTTGCGGTACCGGGACAGAGCGTATACAGCGCAACCAAGGGCGCTGTAAACTCTATGACCGCGACAATGGCAAAGGAGCTTGCGCCATATGGAATCCGTGTCAATGCAGTTGCACCGGGCTTTATCGCAACCGATATGGTAGAAGCACTGCCAGAGGATAAGAAGGAAGAATATCTGAAGGATATTCCGATGAAGCGTTTTGGTACAGCAGAGGAGATTGGCGATGTAGTTACGATGCTGGCTGGACCTGCATGCTCATACATGACAGGACAGGTAATCGTATTGGATGGAGGACTGAGCCTGTAATGATGAATATTAACGAAGTACAGAAAAGAATCAAGCAACGTCCACCGTTCCAGATGATCGAAAAGGTTCTGGAAGTGGAAGACAGCGAGTATGCAAAGGGAATCAAATGTGTTTCTGTAAATGAACCATATTTTGCGGGACATTTTCCGGATGCGCCGATAATGCCGGGTGTGCTGGTGATCGAGGCATGCGCACAGCTTTGTTCCATTACGATGGAGAGCCAGGGTACCGAGGACGATAAGATCTATGTGCTGTTAAAGTGCGAGGAATTCAAGTTTTTAAGACCGGTCATTCCGGGCGATTGTCTGGAAATCGAAGTCCGCAAGGAAAGCGGCGGCGCCGGACTGGTGAAATTTAATGCCAAGGTAACGGTGGATGGAAAGGTAAAAGCAAAGGGAATCCTTGCGTTTACATCCATGAACAAAGAGGACATTTACAATCAATAAAACACATATATTTTCGGAACTCTTTTTAATATGTAAAAAAAGTAAAAAAAGTTATTCCTTTTTTCGATGTTTAATGCTATTATAATGCAGGTTGAAAAATCAATGTGTAGCTTGTCACAGGTACATATGTGGCATAACATAGATTAAAGGAGGACGATGATATGACAGTAGCACAGATTTTGGCTGTATCTATCTTTGTGGTCATGTTTGTGTTGATGGTGCTGGATAAGATCGAAAAACAGTACATCACACTCGTGGCTGGTGCGCTGACACTGATTCTTGTATTTGGTGTGGCAATGCATAGCATGGATGCGGTCATTGAGACCTTGAATGTAAAGAATATTTTCACGAAGGGATTCTGGATTACATCCGGTGAGAGTTCCGAGGAGTCATCCGGTATCAACTGGGCGACGATTATATTCCTTGCAGGTATGATGGTAATGGTAGAAGGTATGGCAAAGGCTGGATTCTTCCGGTGGTTATGCTTACGCCTTGCAAAGCTGGTACATTATAAGCCGATACCATTGTTCGTGACATTTATGGTTATGGCAGCCGTTCTGTCCATGTTCATTGACAGTATCACAGTTATTTTGTTCCTGGCAGCCGTTACGATCGAGCTTGCAAAGCTGCTGCATTTGGATCCGGTACCAATGATTCTGTCGGAGGTATTTTGTGCGAACTTGGGTGGTTCCGCAACGATGTGTGGCGACCCACCAAATATCATCATTGGAACAGGACTGGGACTTTCCTTCTCAGACTTTTTGACAAATACTGGTCTGATCGCCGGCATTTGCCTTGTAGTAGTTATTATTTACTTCTATCTTGTATATCGTAAGGAGCTGTTGTCCGAGGAGTCACAGGAACTGGATACATCCAATATTCCAGACCCTTCTACAGCAATCACAGACAAGAAGAAGTTTATCATCAGCAGCGTGATATTTGCGTGTGCAGTGGTACTTCTTGTATCCCATGCATCGACAGGACTGACGGTTGCGTTTATTGGTACAGTGATTGCAATCATTACACTGATCACAGCCGGAAAGGACGCGTTGGAACTGCTCAAGAAAGTAGATTATAAGACATTGTTGTTCTTCGTCGGACTGTTTATCGTCGTTGGTGGACTGGAACAGACAGGTATTTTGAAGTCTATCGCATCCTTTATCGGTAAGGTCAGCGGCGGAAATGTATACGTGATGGTAGCAATCATCATCTGGATCTCTGCAATCGCAAGTGCATTTGTAGATAACATTCCGTTTGCAGCAACGATGCTTCCGATCATCAAGAGTCTGGCAGGTGCAAACCAGCCGTTGCTTGATTGTCTGGCATGGACACTGTCTATTGGAACCGATATCGGTGGTAGTGCAACACCAATCGGTGCTTCTGCAAATGTTGTTGGTACATCCGTAGCAGCAAAGAACGGTTATCCGATCGGATGGGGCAGATATTGTAAGACAGCCGCTCCGGCGATGATTATCGTTGTAACGATTTCTATGCTTATGATTTTCCTGCGTTACTGTGGTGGCGTGGCAATGTAAAGCAGAGTACTGTAATATTCGAGTAACAGAATAAGAAAAGAAACAAGAAAGAAAACTCCGTGCATCATCTCTGGTGCGCGGAGTAAATTATATAAGAAAACATTAGGAGGTGTAAAATGTACTTAGTATTTGATGTTGGTGGTACATTTATCAAGTACGCACTCATGGATCAGAAAGGTAAGATCTATAAGAAATATAAGGTGCCTACACCATTTCAGGATGGAAAACTCGATGAAAACGGCAGGGAGATCACGCCGTATACGGTTGACCCGGAGGTGGGAATCGAGGCTTTCTTAAACCAGATTGATATTATATATGGAAAATACAGCAAGGAGTATCAGATTACTGGTATCGCACTTAGTCTGCCGGGACAGGTAAATGTGAATCAGGGTATTGTCTACGGCGGTGGCGGTCTGCCATACCTTGACCGGGTGCCACTTGGCAATCTGATCAGCTTACGCTGTGACAATGTGCCGGTCGCACTTGAAAACGATGCAAAATGTGCGGCCCTTGCAGAGGTCTGGATTGGAAATGCCAAGGACTGTAAGGATGCCTGTGTGCTTGTATTTGGTACAGGCGTTGGCGGTGGTATCGTCATTGACCGGAAAATCCATCATGGTGTCGGTATGCTTGCAGGAGAGATGTCGTTTGTCAGTGATGGACTCCGTATGGAAGATTTGGATAATCTGCGTCCGTTGGAAGAAGTAAACGAAGAGAATGATTCGGATTACCGTTACCCGACCTGCCTGTGGACACAGCAGGCATCTGTACAGGCGCTGCGCCGGAAGGTTGCAGATGTCAAGGGTTTGAAATGGCAGGAACTGAACGGAGAACAAATCTATGAGATGGCAGAAGCCAGAGACGAAGAGGTGCAGCAGATCTTAGAGCAGATGTATTTTAATATTGCATGGCATTGCTGCAATCTCTATATTGTTCTGGCACCGGAGATCATATTGATCGGCGGTGGAATCAGTGCACAGCCAAAGTTTTTTGAGGGCATTGTGAAATATGTGTCGAAGGTCCGCCGCATGTCACACATCTATGACCGCATGAAGATTGATCTGTGCAAATTTGGAAATGATTCCAATTTGATTGGAGCACTGTTTAATTTTCTTCAGAAATATAATCTTGCCAAGTAAAAGGAGGATATACATGGAATTATGGGATATCTACGACCGGGACAAGCAACGTACCGGACGTACAATGAAACGAAATGACTGGCATATGCAGCCGGGAGATTTTCATCTGACCGTGCTTGGCGTGATCCGTCATACAAATGGAAAATATCTGATCACGAAGCGTGTTATGACAAAGGCATGGGCACCGGGAAGCTGGGAAGTATCCGGCGGTGCGGCACAGGCAGGCGAGGACTCTCTGGATGCAGTGAAGCGAGAAATCAAAGAGGAAACAGGACTGGATGTATCTTCCTTTGAGGGCGGTTTTGTCTTTTCGTATACGCGCGAGAACCCGGACGAGGGTGACAACTATTTTGTGGACATCTATCGCTTTACCGGAGATTTCACAGAGGATGATCTGCATCTGCAGGATGCAGAGACGGATGGATATATGTTAGCGACTGCCGAGGAAATCGAAGCGCTTGGCGCACAGGGCAAGTTCCTGCATTATGATAGTATCAAACAGGTATTTTCATAAAATTTACAAAAAAATCAAAAAATCTACATTTTGATGCTAAAATGATGCAACAATGATGTAAAATAACAGAGAGAGGTCAGAGATGGCTCCTCTCTGTTTTTGTATGCCCGCCATGGGCGGAATTGCAGGAAAAAGCCGTCATTAAAAATAACAAGGAGACAGGTTTATGAATCGAATTTTAGTTGTGGAAGATGATACATCCATCTCCAATGTCATAGAGATCAGTTTACGGAATGCAGGATACCTGTGTGATTGTGTCTACGATGGCACATCGGTTGCCGGACAGCTTGAACAGGAGGTGTACGATCTGGCACTCGTCGATATTATGCTGCCGGGACCGGATGGATTTTCGCTGATGGAATATTTTAATTATTATCATGTCCCGGTGATTTTTCTCACTGCAATGGGAGATGTGCAGGATAAAGTCAAAGGATTAAAGCTTGGTGCAGAAGATTATATGGTAAAGCCGTTCGAGATCATCGAACTGCTCGCCAGAGTGGAACGCGTGCTGCGCAGGTACAACAAAGTATCGCAGACGCTTACCGCCTACGATATTGAGGTGGATACACAGTCCTTTCAGGTAAAGAAAGCGGGCGAGGAGATCCACCTGACGAAGAAAGAGTATGAGATTTTAGTGATGTTTATGCGCAACCCAAATGTTGCATTGTTCCGGGAGCGGATCTTCGAGAGTGTATGGCATGAACCATATTACGGAGACAGCCGTACGGTTGATCTGCATGTACAGCGACTGCGTAAGAAGCTGGGCTTGGAGGATAAGATTGTACCGGTATATAAGGTAGGATACCGGCTGGAGGTATAAGCTTGAAATTATTTTGGAAACTATTTTTATCCGTTTGTACCTGTATGATGCTGGCATTTTCGGCGTGTGGAACATTTTTGATTCATTCCGGATTCCAAAGTGCAAGAGAAAAGGATATTCAGAACGGATATAATAATGCAAGCGTTGTCTGTATCAATCTCGTACAGAATGTAAAACGGACGATCAATCTCGTATACCGGGACACCGGATACGAGAAACAGAAAAATGTTGTCGTGCGACAGGCAGCACAGTCGGTTTCTATCCGGAATGCCGGCGAGGAGGTGCAGTTTGCAATCTGGACAGATGAAAAGGCAAGGATTTACAGCACGAGCGGTTTTAAGGAGTCAAGTGTGTCAATCTGCCGGGATGATCTGAAAGCGGGTCAGCAAGGCTACAAGATCATAAAAGAGAATGGCAGATATTTATTATATACCGGAACAAGTTTCCAGGTATTGGAACGTGACTATTATGTAGAGACGTTTTCTGACATCACGCGGGATTATGGAAATCGGGATGCGCAGCTTCGAATGTTCCGGGTGATCATGATTATCGTTATGATCGTTTGTCTCATGCTGATGGCAATCTTAAACAACATGATCGTGGTTCCAATCCGGCGGTTGTCGAAGGCAACCAAGCTGGTCGCTGGAGGGCGTGCGGGAATCCGGATCAGAAAGAAAAGCAAAGATGAGATTGGTGTATTGGCGGAGGATTTCAATCGGATGTCCACCAGCCTGAACAAGACGATGAAAGAACTGGAAGAAAAAACAAAAAGTCAGGAGATGTTTACGAACAACTTTGCGCATGAGTTAAAGACGCCGCTTACCTCGATGATCGGCTATGCGGATCTGATCCGTTCCAACCAGCTTTCAGAAGAGGATCTGATTACTTATGCGAATCAGATTGTTGTGGAGGGCAGACGTCTTGAGAAAATGTCGATGAAACTGATGGATCTAATCGTTCTCAAAAAGCAGGATTTCCTTTTTTATGACATGGATATCGTGAATTTCGTGGATGCGGTTTATGAGACATTACTTCCGGTTGCCGATAAGTATGAGATCGAGCTGACGGTAAATGTCCAGCCGGCGATCGTGAAACTCGAACCGGATCTGATGAAAACAGTATTGATCAATTTATTTGATAATGCCAGAAAATCCATGGATGGAAAAGGAAAGATCTCGTTATTTGGTGTATGGGTATCCGACGAATACCGGATGGGAATCAAGGATAATGGATGCGGGATTGACGAGGAAAATCTGAGCCGCCTGACAGAAGCGTTTTATATGGTTGATAAATCGCGCTCCCGTGCGAACGGTGGTGCAGGACTGGGACTTGCGATATGTAGTGAGATCGTGAAGCTGCATCAGGCAAGATTGCAGATCATGAGTAAGAAAGGGATTGGAACACAGGTGAGTGTCTGCTTCCCGAAGGGCGTATGCAGACATGAAAGCGTGGAAAAGAAGGAAACGGAGGAAGAAGTATGAGGAAACGTGCGGAAACAAAGCAAAACGAAGAAAAAATACAGAAAAACGATAATTTCCTGAAAAGTGTCCTTCGAAACTGCCTGTGTGTGCTGGCTGGAACTGCTGTTCTGGCGATCGGAATCATGGCACCGAAGACGATATTTGCAATGATGGATAAAAATGAGATTGACCATATATATGTGCAGCAGGCGGATACATCCTATCTGGATACTGCCGCGCAGATGACGATGGAGGAAAAACTGGATTTGCTGGACTGGAGCCAGACAGGAACTCACGTATCGAACTCTTATCCGGCAGAAGACACAGAAATGTATGATGACTATGACCTGCAATTGCAGATAGCTGCGCAGATAGAGGAAATGCGTCAGGCACATTTAGTGCCGGAACTGGATTTTAATATGCAGGATGAGTATGCCAATCCACATTACGAGACTCTGGTTAATCTGGAGAATATGAATCAATACCTGATGCTCGAATATATGACATTTCAGGTATCGGATGATTATGTTTATTTAGCTGTGGATATGGAAACCGGAAAGATTTTGGGGTATACTGTATATGCATATATGACAGAAAAAGAATGGAAAGAGCTGCTGGATGCCGATGTGGTAACCTATATGGCAGAGAAGCTGGGCGTTTCCAAAGACATAATAATTAAGAAATATAATTATGGTGTCTATAATGAAACCTATGGAGAAGCTTACAATATGAACGGAAATGGTAAGCTGGCAGCAAATGAAGACATGGTGGAAATCTCTGAACATCAAACGGCTGATAAGCAGTTTGTAGAGATTGGCATGTGGGTTGATCAGGATGTATTATCAATCAAGAGTATCTGTGATGGGGACGTGATAAATTGAGGCACGCGGATGCGTGTGTAGGTTATCATGCTGCCGCGGGGTGGCATATGATGCAATAAATATGCAACTAAGATGGAAAAATGATACATATATGAGACAGATATGATGCACAATCCGTGTAGACTATGGAAGGTTTGTAAAAGGAGTGTGCATAAAAATGGAATGCGAAAGATACTGGAGGAATGAACCGGGCGGGAATGTGGGTATAATCCCCGAAGATTCAGAAGTCATTAGGAGGCGGACGATGCTGCAGGAACAGCAACGCGAAGAACTGCGTAGAAAAAAATTAAAGAAGAAAAAGGAAGAACTGCGTCGGCGCAGAAGAAAAAAACAACGGGCAAAGGAATTATTCTGCCTGTGTATCTGTGCTGCCATGCTGGTGTTGATTGTGGCTTTGGTGCGAAGAGGGATTTCCTCCCCCAAGCAGGGTGTATTAGATGCGGCGGCAGCCAGTGAGGAAGCAACCACAGAACAGCCGGTAGATACCACAGAGCCGAAGGTGCAGGCAACCGGAGAGGTCACACAGGTACAGAGTCAGGCATTGCCAGACTATTATGAAAAAAAATATATGGCAGGATCACCAGCACATTATTTGACAGAGGAGATTCAGACAAGGTTGAGGAATCTGGCAGACAGGTATCCGGAATTTCAGACAATCTACGATCATATGGATCAATATCCGGAGGCGCTTTTAAATAATTTGTGCTGCAATCCGAATATGCTGGATTTTGCACTTGGTTATCAGGAAAACTATGATACGACCTCCGGTACATTGGAGGCATCTGAATTAGATGGAATCCCTCTGTTTATCCAATGGGATAAGCGCTGGGGGTATGATGCCTACGGAAATGATGTCATCGGATTGTCCGGCTGTGGACCAACCTGCCTTTCGATGATTGTCATCGGGCTGACGAAAAATCAGCAGGCAACACCGGACAAGCTGGCGGATTATGCAACGGAACATGGATACTATGAGCAGAATTCCGGAACGAAGTGGTCCTTTATGGATGAGGTAGCCGCAGTGTATGGCGTACAGGGATACTATATTTACCTGAGCAAAGATAACATGCAGGAGGAACTCTCACAGGGACATCCGCTTGTATGTGCAATGCGGTCCGGAGACTTTACTTCACAGGGACATTTTATCGTGATCGCTGGAATGGAAGGAGATAAGTTCCGTGTTCATGATCCAAACAGTATTGAACGAAGCCAACAGTTGTGGGACTATGATACATTACAATATCAGATCTCTGCGATCTGGGCATTTAAGGCTGCACAGTGACCGAAAAAAAGAAACTATGCCACTGATTCGACAAAAATAAAAAAATTGAGAAAGGGGGTTGACTTTCCAAAATTAGAGTGCTATTATAAGCAAGCTGTCACTGAGACGACAGTAAAACTTCAAATTTGATATCACTTTCGAAATCAAAAACTTTGAAAAAATAAAAAAAGTTATTGACAAAGACGAAACAAAGTGATAAGTTATAGAAGTTGTCGCTAAGAATG
>DJEI01000057.1:18094-27127 GCA_002431865.1 Lachnospiraceae bacterium UBA5902 | reverse complement strand
ACGATCAGATCGCAGTCTGCACAGAGGTCTTCCTTCAGACCAGGTGTGATGCTTGCAAGAATTGCATCTACCTTCTCCTGTGTCATCTTTCCTTTTTCTACGAGTCTTGCATAGCCTTTAGCGATCTTATCCTTTCCGCCTTCAGCCCACTCCTGCTTGATGTCGCAAAGTGCAACTTCATAACCATCAACCATAGCAAATGCCTTTGCAATGCCCTGTCCCATGGTACCAGCACCAATAACGCCAACCTTCATGTTTATTTCCTCCTTAAAATTTTAATTACTTACTTGTTTATTATTTGTTCTGGAAAGGAACAACCTTTAACTTCTTCTCCTTGTCTTTCTCAAGGAAGTTGCCCATACCTGCCTTCTGGTCTTCTGTCTCGAAGCAGTCACCGAAGAGCTTCTCTTCGATCACGATTGCCTGATCCATATCTACCTGAAGTCCATCGTTGATTGCCTTCTTACAGTTTCTGACAGCGATCGGAGCATTTGCTGCGATGCCTGCTGCCATCTTCTTAGCTGCCGGAAGAAGCTCCTCCAATGGATATACAGCATTTACAAGGCCAATTCTGTATGCCTCATCCGCCTTAATATTTCTGGCTGTGTAGATCATCTGCTTTGCCATACCGGCACCTACCAGACGTGCAAGTCTCTGTGTTCCACCAAATCCAGGTGTGATACCAAGACCTACCTCTGGCTGACCGAATACTGCATTCTCAGAACAGATGCGGATGTCACAGCTCATAGAAATCTCACAGCCACCGCCAAGTGCAAATCCGTTGATTGCAGCGATTACCGGGATTGGGAATGTCTCGATCTTACGGAATACATCATTTCCCTTCTTACCGAATGCTTCGCCCTCAGCCTTTGTAAGTGTAGACATCTCTCCGATATCAGCACCTGCAACAAATGACTTCTCGCCAGCACCTGTAAGAACTACGGCTCTTGTTGTATTCAGATCAATCGCATCGAATGCAGCCTCAAGCTCATCCAACACCTGACTATTCAACGCATTCAAAGCCTTTGGTCTGTTGATTGTAACAACACCTACAAAGCCTTCCTGCTCATAAGTAATAAATTCCATCTTAATCTCCTTAAACTCTATCCTTGTATGTTACGCGGCTCAATTAGTCCTCAATCTTAACGATTGTAGAGCAGCCCATACCACCACCGATACACAGTGTAGCAAGACCTGTCTTAGCACCTCTTGCCTGCATCTCATGAAGCAATGTAACAAGAATACGGCATCCGGAAGCTCCAACCGGGTGACCAAGTGCGATTGCACCACCGTTTGGATTGAGCTGCTTCTCTGTATCGATACCAAGATCCTTACCAACTGCTACTGACTGTGCAGCGAATGCCTCATTTGCCTCGATGATATCAAAGTCCTGAATCTTCATGCCTGTCTTAGCCATAACCTTCTTTGTAGAAGCAACAGGACCGATACCCATGATAGAAGGATCAACACCTGCAAGTGCGCCTGTAACGAATGTAGCCATAGGCTTAACACCAAGCTCCTGAGCCTTCTCCTCTGACATAACAACGATTGCTGCTGCACCATCGTTAATACCAGAAGCGTTACCAGCTGTAACGAATCCGCCTGGGTTAATTGTACGAAGCTTAGACAGAGTCTCAACAGTTGTTCCAGGACGAGGTCCCTCATCTTTCTTAAACTCGATTGTCTCTTTCTTCTTCTTAACCATAACCGGAACGATCTCTGCGTCAAATGCACCAGACTCCTGAGCTGCTGCTGCCTTCTGCTGGCTGTTTGCTGCAAATACATCGAGCTCTTCACGAGTTAATCCCCACTGCTCACAGATGTTATCGGCTGTCTTGATCATGTGGTAATCGTTGAATGCATCCCAAAGAGCATCGTTTACCATTGTATCAACAAGCTTGCCATTGTTCATTCTGTAACCGAAACGAGCATTCATAGCTGCGTAAGGAGCCATAGACATGTTCTCCATACCACCTGCTACAACGATATCTGCATCGCCAGCCTGTATCATCTGAGCTGCCATGTTAACACAGTTCAAACCAGAACCACAAACTACGTTTACAGTAACTGCAGGTGTCTCGATAGGAAGTCCAGCCTTCAGAGATGCCTGACGAGCTACATTCTGTCCAAGACCTGCCTGGATTACGCAGCCCATATATACATGATCGACCTGGTCAGCAGGAACGCCTGCTCTGTTCAGAGCCTCCTTGATAACGATAGAACCTAACACTGGTGCCGGTGTCGTTGAAAGTGCACCACCCATAGTACCGATTGCTGTACGACATGCGCCAGCTAAAACTACTTTCTTTGCCATGTTGAAATTTTCCTCCATTTCGTTTTATTGTTTCTATCTGTGCCGATCATGCATATGTCGACACGCTTAGATAGATAATATCATAATTTCCATGGTTTCGCAATAAAAGAAACCCTTACTTTTGTTTCTTTTTATGTACATTGCGTATACTTTTTTTGTTTTTTGTATTCATTTGCGGCTTCTGTTTTTGTCCCTGCTTCTGCGCAAAATTTTTATGCTGCACAGTCGAACGATTTCCAGATTGTTTATTCGATGCGCCATATTGAGATTTTTTCTCATTTGCGCCATTCTTCATCTTCCGTGGTTTAATCAGACAGTTCTTATCGAACCCGATCAGATCTGTCCTTCCCGCTTTCACAAGTGCCTCGTGCACCAGATCGTAATTATCCGGATTCCGGTACTGGATCAATGCCCGCTGCATCGCTTTTTCATGCGGGGAATTCGGCACATACACTTTCTCCATCGTCCGCGGATCCACGCCAGTGTAATACATGCAGGTTGATATCGTCGAAGGTGTCGGATAGAAATCCTGCACCTGTTCCGGCATATAACCCAGATCCCGCAGATATTCCGCCAGTTCCACTGCTTCTTTCAAGGCGGAACCCGGATGTGACGACATGAGATACGGTACCATATACTGCTTCAAGCCAAGTTCCTCATTGATCCGTTTGTATTTCTTACAAAACGCCTGAAAGACTGCATTTTCCGGCTTACCAAGCTTCATCAGCACCTTGTCCGAAATATGCTCCGGTGCCACCTTTAACTGTCCGCTGACATGGTATTTACAAAGCTCCCGGAAGAATGTGTCGTCCTTGTCCGCCATCAGATAGTCAAACCGGATACCTGAACGGATAAATACCTTCTTCACCTTCGGCAGACTCCGAAGCTCCCGCAGCAGCTTCAGATAATCCGAATGATCCACGATCAGATTCGGACACGGCTTTGGAAATAAGCACTGGCGGTTCGCACAGACGCCATATCTCTCCTGTTTCTTGCAGGCGCGCTGCCGGAAATTCGCCGTCGGGCCTCCCACATCGTGGATATAGCCCTTGAAATCCGGATCTTTTGTCATTTCCTTTGCCTCTTCTATAATCGATGCATGGCTGCGTGTCTGCAATGTCCGTCCCTGATGAAACGTAAGTGCGCAGAAGCTGCATCCTCCAAAGCACCCCCGATTGCTGACCAGTGAGAATTTGATCTCCGATATCGCAGGGATTCCTCCCTGTGCATCATAAATTGGATGATACGTCTTCGCATATGGAAGCGCATACACCCCGTCCATCTCCTGCTCCGTCAGCGGTTCCGCCGGTGGATTCTGGATCACATATTGATAGTCCTTATATTTTTCTACCAGAATCTTCGCTGTGATATGATCCGTATTATCGTATTGTATCTTGAAGCTTCGCGCGTAATTTAATTTGTCTTCCTGCAACGCGTCATACGACGGAAGTTCAATATAGTCTTCATACAGATGCTCCAGATTTCTTGCTTTGTAGACTGTTCCATGAATAAAACTAAGATCCTTGATATCAATGCCGCTTTGCAGCGCATCTGCAACCTCCACGATCGCGTGCTCGCCCATGCCATAGATTACAATATCCGCCTGTGCATCAACGAGAATCGAATGTTTCAGCTTATTGGACCAGTAATCATAATGTGCCAGCCGGCGCAAGCTTGCTTCGATACCACCTGCCACAATTGCCGCATCCTTGTATTTTTTCCGGATCAAATTGCAGTAAACGATTGTCGCATAATCCGGTCGTTTTCCCATCTCGCCCCCCGGAGTGTAGGCATCTGTATGTCGTTTCTTCTTGGATACCGTGTAATGATTCACCATCGAATCCATATTTCCGGCGCACACTAAAAAGGCAAGCTTTGGCCTGCCATAGATTGCAATCGAATTTTCATCTTTCCAGTCTGGCTGTGAAATGATTGCCACTTTGTATCCATGCGCCTCTAACACACGGCTGATGATCGCCGGTCCAAAGGATGGATGATCCACATAGGCGTCTCCGATCACATAAACAAAGTCTGGCTGTTCCCAGCCCTTTAATTGCATTTCCTTCTGCGTGAGTGGGAGGAACCGCTCACCATAGACATACTCCACGCCATGTTCACGCAATGTTTTCTTCTTATTTTCCACGTATTTTTATCCTGTCTTTTACTCTTCCAAGGTTCTTCCGTCCTTGATATAATAATGTGCCGTTCCGGCACCTGTCGCAACAACCTGATCCGGGTTCTTAATATTCACAACCGGAACCCCTATCTTATCCATAATCAGCTTGTCCATACCAAAAATTTTGCTTCCGCCCCCGGCAAGAATAATACCATGCTCCGAAATATCAGAAACTAACTCTGGTGGTGCCCCTTCCAGCATCTCCCGGATTGAATCTAAGATCTGATCTGTCTCCTCCTGACACGCCTCAATCATTTCAGATGATTTGACCGCCATCTTCGTCGGGAGTCCACGCACCAGTTCCTTTCCCCGTGCATAGCCGATTGCATCCTGCTCCCGCGGATACACAGAACCAATATCCTTCTTCAACTGCTCAGCAGAGCTTTCGCCAAGCAGCACATTGTGACGCTTCCGCATATAACGGATGATTGCCTCATCAAAATCATCGCCACCAATCTTGATGGAACTGCTGTGCTGTACGCCGCCCCTTGCTACGATTGCAATATCCGTTGTTCCTGCACCAATATCCACAACCATCGCGCCAACTGCCGATTCAATATCTACTCCCGCACCGATAGCTGCTGCAAACGGTTCCTCAAGCACATACACATTCTTTGCGCCGGTCCTGTATACTGCATCACACGCCGCACGGCGCTGTACATCCGTGACACCACTTGGTACACAGACGCAGATGTTTGGCTTGCCCCATATCTTCCGTTTTGCAATGGCTGACTTGACATAGATTTTAAGCATACGTTCCGTCATAATATAATCCGAAATAACGCCATTTCGGATTGGGCGTGTCACCTCGATATCCTCTGGTGTTTTTCCAAGCATCTTTTTCGCTTTATTTCCAACCGCAATGATCTTTTTGCTCTTTGCCTCATATGCGACCACCGATGGCTGATTCACTACGATTCCTTTGTCTTTTATGTATATGACCGTGTTCGATGTTCCAAGGTCTATACCGATATCTATATTTACCACGTTTTATACCTCTTATCTTCTGGTTTCTTATTTATCATCCCGTCTATCAGCTTATCACACAAAAAGCCGATGCTTAAATTATAAGCATCGGCTCTGATTTTTTCAACGGTTATTTAAAATCTTCGCTTAGTAAATATTTCCGGCTGGAACCTTTTGCCTTTTCACGGTCGTCGCATTTGAGCATTGCTTCATCGCAAGCCTTGAGCATACGGTCAATGTTTCCTGACTCCATTGCCATCAAGAGATTCTTCACAGTACCCTCTACTGAATCATCTGTCTTGAATCCCTGCTGTTTGAAATATCCCTTTGCAATCGCAAGCATATCCTGTGTAGAAATGCCTTCCATATTGATCTGATGTGTGAATTTGTCCTTTGCATCTCCAGTTGCTCCAAACAAGCGGTTGATGGACTCTGTTGCACCCGTCAGGATGACTACAACATCGTTTGCATCCTTGGCAGTAAGCTTCATCAGCTCCGTCAGCTTATCTGGTGCAATCAGGCCTGCATTTTCAACAACCATGCATCCACCAGCAAGCTTTGACATTGCATCTGCAAGTTTTACCTTGTTCAATGCCTGTGCCTTGATTTTCGCAATTGTCTTCGCCTTGCAGATTCCCATATCATAGAAGCTTCTTGCGAAATCTTCTCCAACACTGGTCAGACCAAATCCGTGATCACCCATCATGCATACGTTACGGTTCTCCTGATTGACAGTAATGGCATTGAATGTATCCACAAGACTCTTTCCAGTTTTCTCCATCTTTGTATACTTTTCAAGGTAAGATGCAGCAAGTGGAAGTTTTCCTTCCTCCGCCGGCTGTGTCAGGTCGATCTGAATGCTGTCTGCCTGCTCTGCCGCCTTCAGTGCTTCCTCTTCTGCCTTCTTTGCAGCCTCTAAGATCTTGCGAGCTTCCTCAGCCTTCGCCTTTGCTTCCGCCTCTGCCTTTGCTGCTTCCTCGGCTGCCTTCTTGCGAGCCTCCTCTTCTGCCTTTGCAGCAAGTTCTTCCGCTGCCTTCTTCTTGGCTTCCTCTTCGGCTTTCTTCTTTGCTTCCGCCTCTGCCTTCTTCTTGGCTTCTGCCTCTGCCTTCTTACGTTTCTCTTCCTCAGCCTTTGCCTTTGCGGCTTCTTCTGCTGCCTTCTTTGCATCTGCTTCAGCCTTCTTACGGGCTTCCTCGGCTGCCTTTAACGCTGCCTCTTCAGCCTTCTTCGCTTCTTCTAAGATACGCATAGCCTCTTCGGCTTTCTTACGGGCTTCTTCCGCTGCTTTCTTTGCATCCTCCTCAGCCTTCTTACGGGCTTCTTCTTCGGCTTTCTTCTTTGCTTCCGCTTCCGCCTTCTTACGGGCTTCCTCTTCGGCTTTCTTCTTTGCCTCTGCCTCTGCCTTCTTCTTGGCTTCTGCCTCCGCCTTCTTACGAGCTTCCTCTTCGGCTTTCTTCTTTGCCTCTGCCTCTGCTTTCTTCTTAGCTTCTTCCTCGGCACGTTTCCGGTTCTCTTCTGCACGCTTTGTTGCTTCTTCTTCCGCCTTCTGTGCCTGTTCTAAAATACGTTTTGCTTCTTCGGCTTTCTTCTTTGCTTCTTCTGCCTTCTTCAAGGCCTCCTGCTTTGCCTTGGCTCTGGCTTCCTCTTCGGCTTTCCTACGAGCTTCCTCAGCTGCTTTCAGACGCGCTTCTTCAGCCTTCTTACGCTTTTCTTCCTCTTCGGCCTTAATACGGGCTTCCTCGGCTGCACGTTTCTCCGCTGCAGCTGCCGCACGCTGTCTGGCTGCGGCTTCTGCGATTCTACGCTCCTGTGCAGCCGCCTTTTCTTCTGCCTCTTTCAGCTTCTTTCTTCTGGCTTCTTCTTTCCGCTCAGCTTCCTCAATGGCTGCCTTTTTCTTGGCTGCCTCTGCCTCTGCTGCCTTCTTCGCCATCTCTTCCTGCGCCTTTTTCTTTTCTTCCTCTGCCTTATTCTCGGCATCTCCATACTGCGCAAGCTTTGATATCTCTGCACCCAGAGCATCCTCATCCTCATCACCAAGATCATACATACTCTTTACGTCATTGGTTGGAGTACTACGATTTGGCACAATGCTGATAATATCATCTGCATCATTCTTGAATGATTTTTTCTCCTGTGCTTTCCATTCTACACCATCGGAAATAATGGTTGTATTTCCCTGTTTTGTAAAGGATGCTTCGTCTTCCGCATCATCCCCATTGATTACCTTTACACTGCCACTGGCACCGGATAATTTTGTAGGACGCAATCTTGCCTTTTCATCATCCTGAGTCTTTTTCTTCTCAGGTACCTTCTCTGCCTGCTTGTTACCCATGTCAATATTGAGTCCAAGACCTCCGGATGGTTCTGTAGCTCCCAGGCTGCCACCCAATCCTCCAAATCCTTTGCCTTCCGTCTTTCCTCCAGACAGTCCGCCTCCCACTGGCGCACCAAGTCCGCCACCAGCTGGTTTATCTAAGGATTTTCCAGACTTATCTGCCTGAATGCCAACACTCATGCCAAGTCCCTCGTCACTTGACTTCTTTGGCCCTTCCTTCGCAGGTGCCGCTTCTGGTTCCTCATCCTCCAATTTAATACCAAGTTCTGCAGCCTTCTTACGACGCTTCTTCTCTTCGATTCTCGCAAGCTCTTCTGCTGACAGAGTTTTGTATTTTGGCTTATTGTGGTCTGCTGCAGCTTCTCCCGCATCTGCAGTCCCAGACAATTGCATTGCTTCCTGCTCTTTTTTCAATTTTGCAGCCTTGGCAGCTTTCTCTTTTTCTACCTGTGCTCTTACCGCAGCAATCAATGCTTCTCTTTGATCAATAGCCACTCCCATTGCCTCCTTTCAGTCATACCTTCTCTCGGTCATACCTTCTCGTCAAGAATTATCTGTATTCTTTCACACGTTTTAGCAAATTCTTCTTAACAGAATCTATCTTCAAAGATGCTTTTAAATCATCTCGTGAAGGTCCTTTTTGTACCGGCTGTTCTTCTTTTTTCTCAGCCTTTGGTGTTGTCGGGATCGAGTCTATGCTGATTCCAAGTGATGCAAGTAACGCTTCTGCCTCTCTCTGCATCTGCTCTTCCTTCTGCATATTCTCTGTCATCTTATCCTGTGCTTCTTCCATGATCTCGTTGAAATTGTTCTCAACGACTTTCACTTCTTTGTGATAATCCGGGAATAACGATGACTTAAATACCGGGAAGTCCAGCTTCTTCTTCTCCGGTTTCGTTGTAAACGGAGCTACATGGAATTCCTCTTTCGGTTCTTCCACTGTTTCCTCGATTTCTTCCTCAACAACTTCTTCCACTGTTGTCTCCTCGATCTCCGGATCTGGCTCAGTTTCCATCTCCGGCTCCGATTCAATTTCACACTCCGGTTCTACAACTTCTGGCTCTTCAACTTCTTCCTCTGCTTCCGGTTCTTCTTCCACAGTTTCTTCCACTGTCTCTTCGATTTCCGGTTCTGGTTCGGCTTCCATCTCCGGCTCCGGTTCTACAGCCTCCGGCTCCTCGATTTCTTCCTCTGCCTCCGGTTCTTCTTCGACAGCTTCTTCCACTGTCTCTTCGATTTCCG
>DJEI01000057.1:17520-18038 GCA_002431865.1 Lachnospiraceae bacterium UBA5902 | reverse complement strand
GGTTTTGGTTCCGGAATCTTCATCTCTCCGAATTCTTCATCCACAGTTTCAGAGAAATCGTCAACCTCATATTCTTCCTCAAAATCTTCCGGCGCCAGTTCCACTGTTTGGAATTCAAACGTCGGTTTCTTGGCTGTTGTCGCTTCTGTTTCCTTCGTCTCAGTCTCCTGCGTCACATGTTCCTTGGATGCAAGTTCCTCGATCGTATCCGCTTCTGCTTCAAAGCCATCATCTTCATCTACTACGACTACATCTTTTGCAATTGTCCCTTTTCTATGTCTCATATCTTCCGCCTGCCCTGTTGTCTCTGCAATCTCTGATGAAATATCACTATTTGATTCTTTCGGTTCTTCCGATGGCTTTGCATCTTCCGATTCCGATGTTACTTCTTTTGTTTCTTCTATATCAGCATCCGTTGTCTCAGATTCTTCTTCGTGTTTCTTTTTCTTCCGTCTCTGGAAAAATCCCTTCTTTTTTTCTTTTTCCGGTTCTTCCGCTTCTGTCTCAGGCGCTTCCAC
>DJEI01000057.1:0-17471 GCA_002431865.1 Lachnospiraceae bacterium UBA5902 | reverse complement strand
GCCGTTTTTTGTTCTGATGTTTCTGTCTCAGATGCTTTCTCCGCTGCTTCTTGCTCTGTCACAGTTGTTTCCTCAGCCGTCCTCTGTTCTGTCTCATCCGCAACTGTCTCAGGCACTTCCGCTTCGGTATCCGTTTTTTCTCCGGTAACAGGTTTCACTTCTGCATCCGACCTTACTTCTGTCTCAGTCTTTTCAGCTTCCGCTGCAGCCGCAGCCTCTGCCTTTTCCTGCTGTTTCTGTTTTTTCAGCAGTTTCTTTTCTTTCCGTTGCTCCTCGCGTTCCTGCTTTTTGAGCATCTTCTGCACTTTTTTCTCCGATCCGGCAGGTGTATATGAATCCTCATACATGATCGTAATCTCTGCCTCTTTCGGATGCATCCGCAGATCATCGGCGGCAAGCAGCTCCTGTTCTTCTGCACGAAGTGCTTCCATATCCGGATCATCATCTACAGCTTCGGTGTCCGCATATATATCGAAATATGTATCTACTTTCGCTTTTCCAGCTTCGATATCCAATATGATCTGACTGTTATCGGAATTCTTGAACGATGCGTGATATAACTCAGCCAGCGTCGACGCCTCGTTCTGTTTTTCCTCTTTCTTGTAAAGCAGATATAACTCAAAACTCCAGTCATAGTCCAGATTGTGTGCGTACCCGGCAATCAATGGTTCCAGCGTCTTGTAATCGTCCGCATGTTCATGCTTGTTCCAGACATATTCCATGTCCCGGCTGTCATATGCATTGGCATCAAACATATACATATTGTAATATGTTTTTGCCAGCTGGAAATATCCCATCCGCAAATACAGCTCCACAAACGTAAACAAGACCCGCTTTGATTCCGGTCCCAGACGATGTGCCATGATCAGACATCGTCTGGCATCCTTATATCTGTCATTTTTTATGTAAATCTCTCCACACAGCCTCAGAAACTGCGGGTTCAGGGATTTTGTCAAATCCTGATGTTCCACTAACTCAAGTGCCAGACTATATTCTCTGGAATTCGCCAACTCTTTAATTTTATTTACACTCGCCATGCTGAGTCCTGCGCCCATGTCCTGTCACCTCTGTCAGTTTCATTTTACTTAGTGTCCTTCAAACACCTTTTCTACCTTCTCGATTACGGTGTCTTTCATGTTGCCTCTTGTCTTTTCATACTGCAATCCTGACTCCATAATCTCCAAAAGTTCCATTCTGTACTCGTTATCAATATCCTTGATGTATTCCATCAATACATCCTTCAGTTCAATGACATATTCCTTCGTCTGCATCTTTGCAAGCATCTCATCCGGATTGAACTTCGATGTACTCTTCATATCCTCCTGCTTACGTCCGCAGATCAGGCATTCATCTGCGCCAGCCTCGTTTACATAACCACAGTTACATGTCCAGATCATACCATCGGTACGATACTTCTCAACTGCATCAATACCGCGTTTCTCTTTAAGTGCAGATAATCTATGTAACGGCATGCTGACATCGATTGGCTGATCGTTGCACGCGAATACGCCACGGCTTGTCACATATTTGGAGATGCGTACTTTTGCATCCTTCAAAAGCAGAATATCCTTTGCAGGAAGCTTACACTCCATATCCTTGGATTCGATCAGAGAAACATTTCCTTTCTCGAATACAAAGTCCAGATCCTTTAACAGCAATCGTTCTTCATACAGGTTTGTCAACTCGACATCTGCACGGATTGCACGAATATCATCTTTGTTATAATTAAAGAAATCTGCGGAAATTGTTACCCCATTCTTAGAACCACGTAACCATACACGTACTGGTCTTGGCACCAGACGATTATAGTAGTTGCTGACATACAGAGATTTTTCTGTAACTGGATTCTCCTCTGGCTTCTTCTTCAGGCGAACAGCTGTACCAGAAGCGATTGTTCCTACGGAATAGCTTGCAAACTGTGTATAATTCAGTTCCACGCCAATTACCGCATCCGCTTTCTTTTTGGCTGCGATTGTCTGCAGGCGCTTCAACGCTGTCTCATTTACCTGTTCCAGCTTGCCTGTAAGTTTCTCACTCTCAGAGTCTGACATTTCACTCACACCTGCTGCAAAGCCCTTGAAAAAGTTCGAGCTCAGTACAGACTGTACATTTACAAATCCCAAATACTCTACGATTTCGTAACCCTCAAAGCCCTGTCCGGACGTCAACATTACATCTGCCATTTTTATTACCCTCCCAAAATAAAAATAATCGCTCAAATCTACCTTAAATGATACCATACTTCCGTCATATTTGAAAGACTTTTTGTATGATTTATAACATTTTAATTAATTATTTTGTGCATTTTATGCAAAAATCACCAAATTTCTAAAATGCTAATGGATTTTTATTCTCATATTTGTGGAAATAAAACTCCAAATCAAAATAGGTATGCTCATCACTGTCCGCAATCATTTCCCAGTTCTCCAGTTCATCCAGATTCGGAAAATGTGTATCTGCTGCATAATCATAGTTGATTTTCGTCACATGCGCATACTTGCAATACGGAAGCAGCATCTCGTAGATCTGTCCGCCGCCGATTACAAAGATTTCTTTATCCGCATATTTTTTCAGTTCCTCGAACAGTTCTTCTTTCGAGTGAACAACCGTGCCCCCTCGCACAGTATAATTCGGATCAGTCGATAAAATAATATTGTCTCTTCCCGCAAGTGGCATGCCATTCGGAAATCCTGCCAGTGTCTTTCTTCCAAGTACAACGACATTTCCCATTGTCGTCTGTCGGAAGAATTTGTGATCCTCTGGTATTGATACAAGCAGATCACCCTTGTTTCCAATCGCCCAGTTGTTATCTACTGCTACTATTAAGTCCATATTACCCTCCAAATATTTCACTTTAAATTGCTATTGGTATGTTCTTGATCTGTGGTCCGGTCTGATAATCTTCGATTGTAAAATCATCGATCGTGAAATCATAAAAATCCTTGATATCCGGGTTCATCTTAAACTTCGGTGCCGGATACGTCGGGCGGCTGATCAGTTCTTCTACAATTGGAATATGGCGGTCGTAGATGTGTGCATCTGCGATCACATGTACCAGTTCGCCTGGTTCAAATCCGGTTACCTGTGCCAGCATATAAACCAGAACCGCATACTGTACAACATTCCAGTTGTTCGCTGCAAGCACATCCTGTGAACGCTGATTTAAGATTGCATTTAATTTGTTTCCTGTGACATTAAACGTCACGCTGTACGCACACGGATACAGATTCATCTCGGACAGATCTTGATGCACATAAATGTTCGTCATAATACGGCGGCTGTATGGATTGTTCTTCAGATCATAGATTACACGATCGACCTGATCCATCATCCCCTCTTTGTATTTGTGTTTCACACCAAGCTGGTAACCATACGCCTTACCGATGGAACCATCTTCATCTGCCCACGCATCCCAGATATGGCTGTGCAGGTCATGGACGTTGTTTGATTTTTTCTGCCAGATCCAGAGCAATTCATCAATCGCGGATTTGATATAAGTTTTTCGAAGCGTGATTGCCGGAAATTCCTCCGCCAGATTATATCGGTTTACAACACCAAACCGTTTGATCGTATATGCCGAAGTCCCATCCTCCCATTTCGGGCGCACCTTTTCGCCTTTCGTATCGTAACCGTTCTCAATAATATCCTTACACATCGCAATGAACAAATCATCTGCTTTACTCATGTTCTGTCTCCTTCTCCTATTTTGTGCAGTATTCACAGTCTCACTTGTGAATATGTGCCAATCTTATTTTTTCTGCTTGTATTTTTTTCTTTTTCTGTTAACATAATGCCCATGGAGGTACATTCTATGATTCCAAAAGAATTCGGGCCTCGTCTAAAAATTTCGCGTCGTCAGAAACATTTCAATCAAACCGACATTTCCAAACGACTCAATATTACAAGACAAGCCTACAGTAACTATGAAACGGGAAGATGTGCGCCGCCAGTCGATGTTCTGGCTGAACTTACACTGCTTCTCGAATATGATTTCTTTTCTATTTTTCTGGAAGCGGCTGCTTCCAAATTATTTCATTCTAATTTTCAATTTTATCCAGAAAGCGAGGATCTATCATGTCAGACGCAACAACCTTCGGAGCTATGCTCATTCGTCTCCGACTCCACTCCGGTTACACCCAGAAAGAAATAGCCGCATCAACCGGCATCTCACGTTCATCGTATTGTCATCTGGAAGCGGATTACCGAAAGCCAACAATGGAATTTTTTATTAAGCTCTGCATCTTCTACAAACAAAACCCCGTGAAACTGCTGCTTCCGCTTTTCCCGGAGGACTCGTTCGATTCGCAAAAGCATTATCTGCAATATTTAAATTCGTTATGTGAAATAAGATATAAAGCAGACACGAAGCGCAATCGAAAGCGCAACGTCAAATGCTGGTCCAAGAAGTAGCATCGAAGTTGTTTCCGATCAAAAATCCGGCTTCTGCCCGTTTCCGGTTCTTCTCATACGGATTCGTCTCTGAATACCGGATCTGCGTCGTTGTCTCGCCGCCAGCAACATACGTCCTGCCGCATTCCGGACAGACGCCCATCTTCAACGTCACATTTGCCGATATCAGTTTTGCCCCCGGCTTGCTGCTCTTCTGAATCGCATTCGCCACGTGCTCACGTTCATGCGCGCTCACCTTCGCATACGACTCTCCCGCTGCAATCTTGCCCGGTGTCTTGAACGACACATCCGGCTCGTTCGAACCAATATTCATTCCATCACCTCAAAAAATAAGGTAACCAAACAGATAATCTGCATGGTTACCTTTATTTTACTATATTTCGCTTATATCTACAAGAGAAAGATTGTGGCGGTCTGATGACTCCAGGCTCGTAAGAAGCGCATGTGCAGTATCTAAGCTTGTGAGGACTGTCACGCCTGTCTCAATTGCATTTCGACGAATCACGAAGCCATCCTTGCTGTGCTCTACACCCTGGGATGGTGTATCGATAACAAGATCGATCTCGTGCGACAGGATCAGATCCAGCAGGTTCGGAGAAGGTTCCTCCACCTTATTGATCGGCTTCGCCGGAACGCCATTCTCATTCAGGACACGACAGGTACTTCTTGTTGAGTAGATCTCATAGCCAAGTGCGGTAAACCGCTGTCCGATCTCTACGGCATCTAACTTGTCTGAATCCTTTACTGTCAGGATCATCTTCTTATACTTCGGCAGGTTCACACCATTTCCAAGGAATGCCTTGTACAATGCTTCGTTGTAATTCTTAGAAATGCCAAGGCATTCACCGGTTGATTTCATCTCTGGACCAAGGCTGATCTCGGCACCACGGATCTTCTCAAAGGAGAATACCGGCATCTTGATTGCAAAGTACTCTGACTCCGGCTGCAGACCCGGTGTATAGCCCATATCCTTAATCTTCTCGCCTGTGATAACTCTCGTTGCAAGATCGACGATCGGAATACCGGTTACCTTACTGATGTATGGTACGGTACGGCTCGATCGTGGGTTAACCTCGATGACATATACCTCATCCTGATATACAATGAACTGAATATTGATCAGTCCGATGACATGCAGGCTGTTCGCAAGCTTCTTCGTATAATCCTCAAGTACACGCTTGATCTTCGGTGTGATCGTCTGTGCCGGGTACACGGAAATACTATCTCCGGAATGGATACCTGCACGCTCGATATGCTCCATGATACCAGGAATCAGGATATCTTTGCCATCGCAGACGGCATCCACCTCAATCTCCTTACCCATCAGGTATTTATCAACCAGCACCGGATGCTCCTGTTCATGCCGATTAATAATCTCCATGAACTCAATGATATCCTTATCCGAAATTGCAATCTGCATACCCTGTCCCCCTAATACATAGGAAGGACGGACAAGCACCGGATAGCCAAGCTCATTGGCAGCTTCCAACGCTTCCTTTACAGTAAATACAGTCTTACCGGCTGCTCTTGGGATACAGCACTTCTCGAGAATCTCATCGAACAGCTCACGGTCTTCGGCTGCATCGACATTCTCAGCACTTGTACCAAGAATTGGCACACCCATCTCCAAAAGTGCTTCCGTCAGCTTGATAGCTGTCTGTCCACCGAACTGTACAACCGCACCATCCGGCTTTTCGATATTTACGATAGACTCTACGTCCTCCGCAGTCAGTGGCTCGAAATACAGGCGATCTGCGATATCGAAGTCCGTGCTGACTGTCTCCGGGTTGTTATTTACGATAATTGTCTCATAGCCCTTGTTCTTCAATGTCCATGTGCTGTGTACCGAACAGTAATCAAACTCAATACCCTGTCCAATACGGATCGGGCCGGAACCAAGTACCATGATCTTCTTTTTATTCTCATCCACTTCGACTTCGGATTCCCCATCGTAGCAGGAATAATAATACGGTGTCTCCGCCTCGAACTCAGCCGCACAGGTATCTACGATCTTGTAAGATGCATAGATGCCATAGCCATAACGAAGCTCCTTGATTTCTTTTTCCTTCTTGCCTGTAATCTGCGCAATCACCTTGTCCGGGAACTCCATGCGCTTTGCTTCCTGCATCATTTCCTTTGTGATCTCCGGTGCTTCGCGCAATGTCTTCTCTTCCTGTACGATATTGTTAATCTTATCGATAAACCAGATATCTACTTTCGTGATATCATGAATTTCCTCTGCAGAAATTCCACGGCGCAATGCCTCTGCAATAACGAAGATACGACGGTCATCGACACGGTGCAGCATCTCATGGATCTCCTCCGTTGGAAGAGCGTTATAGTTCTCATAGATCAGACTGTCCACATGCTGTTCAAGGGAACGAAGTGCCTTCATCAACGCACCTTCAAAGTTCGTACAGATACTCATGACCTCACCGGTCGCCTTCATCTGTGTGGTCAGCTTCCGGCTCGCCATGATGAACTTATCAAATGGAAGTCTTGGCATCTTGACTACGACATAGTCCAGCGCCGGCTCAAAGCTCGCATATGTCTTGCCTGTAATTGCATTCCTGATCTCATCGAGATTGTATCCAAGTGCGATCTTCGCAGCTACCTTCGCGATCGGATAACCGGTTGCCTTCGAAGCAAGTGCAGATGAACGGCTTACTCGCGGATTTACCTCGATGACACAATATTCAAATGTGGTTGGATGCAATGCAAACTGTACGTTACATCCGCCCTGGATACCAAGCTCTGTAATGATATTTAAGGCTGCACTACGAAGCATCTGGTATTCCTTATCTGCCAGTGTCTGAGATGGTGCTACAACGATGGAATCACCGGTATGGACACCAACCGGATCAAGGTTCTCCATATTACACACCGTAATACAGGTTCCGTTTGCATCACGCATTACCTCGTACTCAATTTCCTTCCAGCCTGCGATACAACGCTCAACTAACACCTGTCCAACACGTGACAGACGCAGTCCATTCATCAATATCTCCACGAACTCTTCTTCGTTATGTGCGATACCACCGCCGCTTCCGCCAAGTGTATATGCCGGGCGCAGTACGATTGGATATCCGATCTTCTCCACGAACGCCAGACCATCCTTGATGTTTGTAACAACTTCAGATGGTGCGCACGGCTCATGAATTTTCTCCATCGTCTTCTTGAATTCCAGACGATCCTCTGCTTTCTTGATTGTCTTCGAAGATGTACCAAGCAGTCTTACATTATGCTCTTTTAAGAACCCAGACTCCTCCAGTTCCATCGCAATGTTCAATGCAGCCTGCCCCCCCAGCGTCGGAAGGACGCTATCCGGTTTTTCCTTCTTGATAACCGCCTTTACAACCTCCGGTGTCAGAGGCTCAATATATACCTTATCCGCAATATCCTTATCTGTCATGATGGTAGCGGGATTCGAGTTGATCAAAACAACGCAGATGCCTTCTTCCTTCAGGGAACGACATGCCTGTGTACCGGCATAATCAAACTCTGCCGCTTGTCCGATGACAATCGGGCCAGATCCAATAACTACAACCTTTTTTACGTGTGGATTCTTTGGCATTATTTAGACACCTCCATCATATTCATAAACTCATCAAACAAAAATCCTGTATCGAGCGGACCTGCACAAGCCTCCGGATGGAACTGTACGGTCTGAACATTCTTTCCAAGATAATGCACACCCTCGATTGTCTTATCATTTACATTGATAAAGCTTGGCTCTGCAATGTCACGATCCAGTGTCTCTTCCTTTACCACATAGCCATGATTCTGTGTTGAAATATATACCTTTCCTGTCTTCAAATCCTTTACCGGATGGTTTGCACCACGATGTCCATATTTCATCTTCTGTGTATCCGCGCCATTCGCAAGTGCCAGAAGCTGATGTCCGAGACAGATTGCGAAGATTGGAATCTTTGTTGCGAAAAGCTTCTTGATCTCCTCGATTGTCTTCACATTATCCTTCGGATCGCCAGGACCATTCGTCAGCATAATGCCGTCCGGTGCATCTGCGATAATCTCCTCTGCCGGTGTCTCTGCCGGATAAACAGTTACCGCACATCCACGTTCCAGCAGGCATCGTACAATATTTTTCTTCACGCCAAGGTCGATCACTGCCACCTTGTAGCCATCGCCCGGGAAGCTCACCTTCTCTTTACATGTGACATCCAATACTACATGTCCCATCTCCCATGCCTTGATCCGCTTGATGCAATCATCCTTGTCAAAATTCTCATCCGTTGTGATCATCCCCTTCATCGTACCTTTGTCACGCAGGATCTTCGTCAGGGCGCGTGTATCAATCGCCTCAATTCCGGTAATATCATTTTCTATAAGAAATGACTCGACACTTTCCTCACTTCGGAAGTTACTTGGACGCTTTGCCAGTTCTCTGACAATAAAGCCAGACTGCCATGGGCGCTCTGCCTCCATATCTTCCTTACAAATACCATAGTTACCAATCAATGGATACGTCATACATACAGACTGCCCTGCGTAAGAAGGATCCGTCAGTACTTCCAGATAACCAGTCATGGATGTGTTAAACACGATCTCACTGATGATTTCCTTGGTCGAACCGATGCTTCTTCCCTCGAATACATGACCATCTTCCAGTATCAGAAATGCTTTCATAGTCTTTGTCCTTTCTTCTTAGATTTACTTGTAAAACAGGAAATTTGCTCAAAAAAAAAGAGTGATACGGAAGAATTGCATAGTTATCCGAAGCTCTTTTTCTCAAATTGCAAAAATTATACATCAATTTTCGACATAGTACAACCCCTTTTTCAGATTCTTTTATTCTTCTTTTGTTCTTCTCTTTCCAGCCGGCTGTAAATACATCCACAATAGTCCTGCCGGTACAGATGATACTCCCGTGACAGTTCGATGGAATGAGCATACCCATTCTTTTTCTTAAAATCACTGTACAAATATGCAACACCATATTTTTCTGCCATCCGCTCACCGATCTCGTTCAGCCATACTGTGCTTTTGTGCGGACTGATTGACAGTGTCGTCGTAAAAATATCGAAACTGTGTTCCTTAGCATAACGGGCTGACTCTTCTAACCGCAGCTCATAGCACTTGTAGCAGCGGCGTCCACGCTCCGGTTCTTTCTCCAAGCCCTTCGCAATCGCATAAAACTTCTCCGGTTCATACGCACCATCACTCACAACTACATTTCTTGCGAACTCCGCCTCCTGTGTGAAACGCTTCAATTCTTCAATTCGTTTTTCATATTCTGCTTTTTCCGTAATGTTAGGATTGTAAAAAAATGCTGTAATATCATATTCTTCATATAACACACTCAACACATGCGAACTACACGGTGCACAGCATACATGCAATAGCATTTT
Source organism: Lachnospiraceae bacterium UBA5902 (assembly GCA_002431865.1). GTDB lineage: Bacteria > Bacillota > Clostridia > Lachnospirales > Lachnospiraceae > Coprococcus_C. The sequence continues at coordinate 7,692 of DJEI01000057.1, read as the reverse complement.
TTTTGTTTTTTTTACATTTTCGTTTATTTCTTTGTCCATTTTTATCCCTTCCTTGTCACTTCGACGAAAAAAGTCGTTCATTCCACCTACAAAAATGACGATTTTTGTGCAATATTCACAGTTGACTTTAGCAATAATATACAATATACTAAAGTCAATGAAAGAACTATAATATGATTAGTTATGATTATATATTTTTACACCTTGAAGGGCAAGAGTAAAAACAATAGAATCGCTATATGGGAGGTAAGGAACTATGACAGTGGATCAGGCAGTTAAGAAATTCAAATTGGAACCACTTAACGTATATACGGCTAAGGCAAAAGCAAAGGAACTGAACGTAGATGAGGTTCTGTACATGAACGTTCAGAAGAACAAATATGCCTACATCGTAAAGGACGGCGCACGTGGCTATGTACTCTATCAGGATGAAAAAAGTATCTATTCCAAGATGTACAAAGGTCTCAAAATGACACCACTTGAGCCATAATTGTACATAGAATATTTTATACATAAAAATGGAGCTTAAATTTTCAAGCTCCATTTTTTTATTTCATATATTTATCTTTGTAGAAAAGCTTCACATGTTCCACACATTTTTCATTCAGCTCTATAACTACCGCTTCTGTATGGTTCTTGCTGTTGTTGATAAATGCATGCCACTTCTCTTCCCGATCTGAAAAACAGGATGTATAATCCCGGATGACCAGATCCGGATGCGCCTGACGTTCGTTGTCAAACAGAATGGAGGTATACGGCAGCACCTTCTGGATCTTACCCGCTTCAAACTCATACACCTTTTTTCTCGATGACCGTTTCACGATCTTCGAAATCTCGCAATCCCCATTCACAAATATATACTCATACTCCAGCTCCTGTCGTGTCGCTGTAATGATCGTAAGAGCAATACCTATAATCAGGATTGATGGTCCGACCCAGCCCGCCATAAATGTCCAGATTCCAAATCCGACGATCATCAAAGCAACGGATGCCACAACAGGCATCCGATCCTTTGCTTTTAATTTCTTTTGTACTGCGTATTCTGCATAACCTTCCATGCTTACATTTCCTTTAATGTCTCATCAATTGCCTTGGCTGCCTTCTTACCGGCACCCATTGCAAGGATAACAGTTGCAGCTCCTGTAACGACGTCACCACCGGCATATACATGCTCACGTGTACTCTCACCGGTCTCTTCGTTGACGATGATACCGCCCCACTTCTGTGTCTCCAGGCCCTCGGTTGTCTGACGAATCAATGGATTTGGCGACTGTCCAATCGCGATAACAACCGTCTCAACCGGAAGGATTGTGTTGGATCCCTCAATCGGCTGTGGGCGTCTACGTCCGGAAGCATCCGGCTCACCAAGTTCCTGTGCAACAACTTCAATACCTGTTACCCATCCATCTTCTCCGTGGATTTCAACCGGGTTGTTCAAGAGCTTGAAGATTACGCCCTCTTCCTTTGCATGCTCGACTTCTTCCTTACGGGCAGGCACTTCCTCTGCGCCACGACGATATACAATATAAACTTCCTCTGCCCCAAGTCTCTTTGCTGTTCTTGCTGCATCCATTGCTACGTTACCGGCACCGACAACAGCTACGCGCCTGCCTACCTTGACAGGTGTCGGAACTTCACCCCTCTTATAACCCTTCATCAGATTGACACGTGTTAAAAACTCATTTGCGGAATATACACCAAGGAGATTCTCTCCCGGAATCCGAAGGAAGTTCGGAAGCCCGGCACCTGTTCCAAGGAATACCGCATCAAATCCACGTGCAAACAGATCGTCAACTGTGAGTGAACGTCCGATTACAACGTTTGTCTCAAGGTCTACACCAAGATCTGTAATATTTTCCAGTTCCTTTGCAACCAGTGACTTTGGAAGACGGAACTCAGGGATGCCATAACTCAATACACCGCCAGCCTTATGTAATGCCTCAAAGATTGTTACATCGTACCCCTTCTTCGCAAGCTCACCAGCGCATGTAATACCAGCAGGACCGGAACCGACAACTGCGACACGCTTGCCGTTCTTCTCGATGTTCAGTTCTGCCTTCTCGCCGTGTGCCATGTGGTAATCTGCGACAAAACGCTCCAGACGTCCGATAGATACAGACTCACCCTTGATACCACGGATACACTTGCCCTCACACTGATTCTCCTGTGGGCATACACGTCCACAGATTGCCGGAAGTGCATTCTCACTTGTAATGATCTCGTATGCCTTCTCGAAATTACCGGCAGCAACCTGCTCAATAAATCCAGGGATTGGCACGTTAACCGGGCATCCCGTCATACATGGTCTGTTCTTACAGTTAATACATCTGGTTGCTTCCTCCATTGCCATCTCGGCTGTATACCCGGTTGCAACCTCTTCAAAGTTTTTATTTCTCACATTCGGATCCTGCTGTGGCATAGGAACCTTTGTTGGACTCATATTTGGCATCTTTCGTTCCCTCCTAATTCTGCATCTGCTCAGCCTGAAGCTTCATCATACATTCATGTTCTTCTTCCTTGAAGAATGTCTGACGCTTCATACACTGATCGAAATCAACTTCAAATCCGTCGAAGTCCGGTCCATCTACACAGGCAAACTTTGTCTCGCCACCGACTGTGACACGACATCCGCCGCACATACCTGTACCATCGATCATGATTGGATTCAAAGAAACGGCTGTCGGAAGGTTGTATTCCGGCTTCTTTGTAAGTGCTACTACAAACTTCATCATGATGAGTGGTCCGATTGCGATTGCATGGTCATACTGTACACCAGCGTCCAGAAGCTCCTGCAGCTTCTTTGTAACAACACCCTTCTCACCGAGGGAACCATCATCTGTCATGATATATACATTGTCACAGAACTTCTCGAACTTCTCCTTGAGAAGTACAAGTTCTGCCGTACGTCCGCCGATAATCACATCCACCTTTGTTCCCTGCTCGGCAAGCTTCTTTGCCTGTGGGTAAAGTGGAGCTGCTCCAACACCACCTGCGATACCGATCACACGCTTCCACTCTTTATTGAGTGGCGCCGGCTGTCCAAGTGGTCCTACAAAATCCTGAAGGTAATCGCCCTCATTCAATCTTGCCATCAAAGTAGTCGAATATCCAACTACCTGGAAAATAATCTCGACTGTATTGCGCTCGCGGTCAAAATCTGCAATTGTAAGAGGAATACGCTCGCCATCTTCGTCCACTCTGACGATGACAAACTGTCCTGCCTCACAACGTGCAGCTACATAAGGAGCTTCTATCTCCATCATGACAACAACCGAATTTAAGACTTCTTTTTTTACAATCTTATACATGGTCTACCCCTATCTCTTAAAAATTTACTTTATATTTACGCATCGTTTCCCGTGCGTCATTATCTGATAAATTATATCACATATACTTTCATAATCAAAGTTTTTCTTGAAATTTCTATCTGTTTTTATACAATTTCATCAAAAAAACTTGCTTCATGCAGAATCATCATCAATGTATCATCATCCTGCAGGGAAAGCGCCATGAATCCATGTCCTTCGTTCATCCGCACAGACACGCCAAGCATATTTGCAATATCATCGCAGAAATGCCGCTCTGACATCGTCACAACCAGTCTTCTGCAAAATGCCTGCTCTGACAGCCGCACCGCCGCATCCAGAACATACCGCACATGTTCATCAAAGCTCTCAAAACGCTCCACATACATCGTATCATCATAAATGTCATAAGAAAACATACCCGCCAGACGTTCTTCCACCTGTCCGTCATCCATATGCATGCCATCCTCGTACACCGCTACTACATCACCATTCTGGCAGCGATGCTCCATACACATCTGTTCCAGATACTGTGGCGTCCGGTGCGCATAAATCTGATATTTCTTCGCCAGCGCATCATTTACCTCTCTCGAAAGATGCTCCAATATATCCGCACGTTCCTCATGCAGATCCTTCAGATTCTTCGTATAATATCCTTCCTCGCCGGAAAGATCGTCTGGTACAACATCCTCGTCCTCCAGCTCCGCAATATCAATATCCAGCTCCAACGTATGAAAGACCTTCTCAAACCCAAGGCTCTCATAGTACTCTTCCCGTTCCGGCATCAAAAATGTAAATGCTCTGCCGTCCTTCTTCATATCTGCAAGCACACGCTGCATCATCCGACGCATGATGCCCTGCTCCCGATATTCCGGTTTCACAGCCACTCCGACTATGTAATAGCACAGTTCCCTTTTTCTTTCTACCTGCATCTCATAAGGATTCAGATGGATCATGCCTGCCAGCACATCTCCCTTATAGGCAAGTAAAATTTTATTTTGCTTACAAATCTCTGTAAAATAATAATCCGCAAACCCCTCTGGATCATCAAATATTTCATCCCACATCCGCCGAACCTCCGCAAGTACCTCCGGTTCGCCTTCAAAATATTTGAGCCTGCAACTGTCTCCGTCACTCATGAAACTAAAATATCCTCCTATTATCCATTATTTTTATCTTTTTGCACAGCCCATGCATCCCATGCATGGATTGGCAGCACTTTCTACAGTATCATCCACCACACGCGAGCTGCGATAATCGAAATTATCAATCGTCTCAAGCAGGCAGATTGCCTGGGAACTGATTCCCTGTCCCTGTCCGGTAAATCCAAGTCCCTCCTCCGTGGTTGCCTTGATATTTACTTGATTCTTATCAATCTGCAGCCTTGCTGCAATGTTCTCCCGCATTGTCTCAATATACGGTGCCAGCTTTGGCCGCTGTGCGATCACTGTCGCATCCACATTTCCAATCATGTAATTACCCGCGTCTAACAGCTTATGCACCTCCTCCAGAAGCCGCATGCTGTCCGCCCCTTCATACTTCGGGTCGGTATCCGGGAAATGCTTTCCAATATCCCCAAGTGCAGCTGCACCAAGCAGTGCATCCATAATCGCATGCACCAGCACATCCGCATCCGAATGTCCAAGCAAACCTTTCTCAAACGGAATCTCCACGCCTCCTAAGATCAGGCGTCGTCCCTCTACTAATTTATGTACATCATACCCCATGCCAACTCTCATGGTCACTACGCTCCTTTATATCGAACAAAACCAAAGTATCGTACTATAATCTATCATATTTGCCTCGTATATGCAAACGTTTCCTTCTACAATGGAAAGAATTGTCACAATTTGCTTTTCTATATTTACGAATCCGCCATTTCATTGTAAAATGTTACTATCACAGGCATAAAATAAAATGTACTGTACAAATTTATACATAACGAGGAGGGGTTATTATGGGAAGATCCGGCGGTGGCGGTGGCTTTAGCAGCGGCGGTCACGGTGGCGGCAGTCATCATGGTGCAAGTTTTAGCGGCGGTGGAAGCAGTTTCCACAGTGGCGGCGGTTCTCGCGGAGGCGGTTTTGGCGGCGGTCCGAGAGGCGGCGGTTTTGGCAGAGGCCCAAGACCTCACGGTCCGGGACCGGGGCCTAGACCATACGACGATTATGGCCCAGGGCCACATCACTATCACGGAGATCCGGGTATGCCTCCCCCTCCTCCAAGAAGATATTATGGCGGCAGGACAACGTATGTATATGCAAATGAAGGTCGCGGAAACAGCGGCGGCGGTATATTTGCAGCAATCATTTTGTTCATGCTCATCCTGATCATTTTCTCCAGCTATATGCAGTTTAATGGCGGTTATACAGGTGGTGAACTCAGTGATAACCGTATTTCTGAATACGCAGAGGATCAGTATAACACGATATTCAAAGGACGTGAGGATGGACTGCTCTTAGTCGTAGATGAAAACGACAACGGTCAGTTTAAATATGGTGTCAAAGCCAACGCACTCATGGATACTTATATCAACGATATGATTTCTGCTTACCAGAACAACTACAATGACGATCTTGGTATCCAGTTAAAAGGCATGATGGAAGACACATTGGAAATCATGAAGCAGGATGGCATCTCAAAAATCAAATCCGACAAAGCATTTGACTCCCACTGCTATCGGGATGATTTAAACTGGATCGATACAAAGAACAACGTCGTAACCGGCGCACAGGAATTCTACGATGCAACCGGTATCCAGTTCTATGTAATGTTCGTAAAGACACGTACCATCGCCAAGGCAACGAATCATTCTGCCGGCGTATTCAAGGTGCTGATCATTGCAGCGGCGGTTGTCATCGTCGTATGTATTCTCTTCTCCTGGTGGAAGAAGCGTACTGCACAGAAGAACAAGGAGCAGGAGGACCTGGAGCGTACATTAAAGACACCACTTGAGACCTTTGGTTCCACACCAATGGATGATTTAAAAGCTAAATACGATAATCAGGATAACAACCAGTCATAACTGCATAACTGATAATCCAAATTTGCTAATTTGCTCGATAAGAAAAGGGAATGTTTCCATGTAATAATTCATGAAAACATTCCCTTTTCTTTTACCATGCAGTTGCAATATCTAACTGATTTGGATTTGATGTTGCAAATCCACCTGTATCTACTACAATTGCTGTACCAAGGCTGCTCTCTACAAGAGATCCTCTCGGATGTGTATTCAGATCTGCGGCAACCATAACATAATCACCGTACATTTTTACACCATCCTCACGAACCCAATACTGCCCTGGGATTCCCATTCCCTGCATAGTTGCTACGACACCATTCATATTCAAGTTGTAATATGTTTCTTTTCCGCTTGGTCCGTAGTTTACACCCTTGGATGCAGTCAATTTTCCGTCTCCGGTCTGATTTGTATATGTAGTCACATATGTCTGTGCATTCTGTGAAGCTTTTAAAACTTCCTTCTCTGAATAATATGCCTCTACCGTTGCTAAGAATTCATCATAATTGTCGCGAACTGTCAATACCTTGTCTCGCTCGTCGCTCGCCATCAGAGACGGCTTGATCTCGACCGGTAATGACTTTACATGTGCGATGAACTCCGAATATACCGGATTCGTCTGTGCTTCGACCATTGTCTGAAGCATGCTTTTGTCTGCAACCGATGTTTCTTCTATCATATTTGTCACATTCATATTTGCCTGAAACTTCGGTGTGAGTTTTGCTGCATCAGTCGTTACAGTCTTTGTCATATCATTTCCAATACTCTCTGTAACTTTCGCTGCCTGAACAGCTTCCCCGATGCGCTCCTGCGTTGTAACTGCTGCAAGCACCATAGACTCTGTTGTCATTGCCGGTGCCGGAGCTTCTGCAAGTACCTCTGTTACCTTCTCATTTGTTGTGCTATTGGCTTTGTAATCTTCCAATAATGTTGGTGCGTATAAACATACTGCTAAGATCATCACAAATCCTATCATTAGCTTGTCGATGTTTAACCTCATCTAATCACTCCTTTTCCAAAACCGTTTGTTCGCAACAAACTTCTCCTATTTAACATCATGTTTATTAACTTGTCAATATATTTTTGAAATTTTTTAGAAATATTTGAAACATTTTTGTAACATTTTTCGATGTTTTGTCACAATTAACCACATTTCCTGCATTATTTACATATTTTAGAACAGTATCCGAACGGATTCGACAACCGCGCATCGACAAAAAGACATTAAAAATCTCATGCCATTTCTGACATGAGATTGCATATAGCATCAATTCTATATAGAATTTCAGGCATAAAAAAATAGCGGAAGGGGGATTTGAACCCTCGACACCACGGGTATGAACCGTGTGCTCTAGCCAACTGAGCTAT
>DJEI01000038.1:8812-19337 GCA_002431865.1 Lachnospiraceae bacterium UBA5902 | reverse complement strand
GCGAGTTTCGCAATTACCTAAATAAAAAACACAACGAAAAGTATTGCCACATACTTTTCGTTGTGCCTGTTTTCCTTTGTCTCCCCAAGTATGCATCCCCTATGCATTTTTATTTTGTCCCAACTGTATCATTTACGATCGTATCATACACGTCCATATCTACGCTGTCCGGGTACTTGAAGATCGGATCGATTTGTGCCTGCCACTTCGTAAGCGTATCCGATAAAGCCTCCTGTACCTGCTGATTATAAAGCACGATTTTCTGCTCATTTGTTTTCGTCTGATCAGTCAGCGCGATCATCTGGAATATATGATAGCCATACTGTGTCTCCACAACCGTGCTGTACTGTCCGTTCTCCATACTATACAGCAGATCATACACATCCTGTCCATATGTCTCCAGAATCTGTGATGGACTCATCGTCTGCGTCTGTGCCTGATCCAGCTGATAGTACTCTGCCAGCTTCTCGATTGCTGCACCTGTGGTATCTTTCAAGTCTGCTGTCGCAAGCGTTGCACACGCCTGTAGCGCATTTTCATATTGCTGTTTCTTTTGCTCTTCGGTATATGGTGTCACCACACCATTTTCATCCATACTGTAACACTCAAAATACATGTCGTAGAACGTCGTCATCCGCGCTTCTTCATCGGAAATCTCAATCTTCCGGTCATCTAAGATCTTCGCTTCCACCTTCGATGCGATTGCATTTTCCTGCATTACTTTCTCGGCTTTTTCCTTTGTAATTTCCATGTTCTGCAACTGTTCATCTGTCAGTCCCTCGCAGAAATCATCTGCCTTCTGATTTAACTCTGCCAGCTCGTCATTGCCCAGTGTGATTCCAAGCTCCTCTGCATGCGCACACAACGTCTTGACACGTACGATCTCATTTACAACTTCCTCTCGCGTCAGGTTCTCCATAGAAGTTCCCACACCACCATCCGGAAGCACCGTCTGCCAGACATCACTGCCGTACTGCATTTCATACCGCTCCCGCACGGTTTCTATATAGATATATACCTCGCCCTTGGTTACCAGATTATTTCCATACTGAAACACCAGTGTTCCACTGCTTGTCTGCTTTGTTTCTTCTTCCTTTTTCTCTCCACAGCCGGAAATCATCGGTACCATCAGGCAGATACACAACAATATTGCAATTAGTTTACGACAACGTCTACTATGCTTCATGGTTCACATCCTCCGTATTATACAATGTGCGGATATCCTCAATTACCTTCTCACAGGAAGATACCATCTCTTCCTCGATCAACTTCGACATACGGATACGGAAATATGTCTGCTTGCCCGCGGTAAGCCGCAATGTGTTCTTATACCGTTTCAGCAACGGATTGACCCGCTCCGCCTGCACAGGTGCCTGCGGCAGCATGTAAAACCGCACCTCATCACCCACATATTTGATATCCGTAATATAGACCTCATGAGCAATCGCCTTCAGATATGCCACATCAAGCAAGCGGAAAAACGGCTTTGGCGGTTCGCCAAACCGGTCGCGCACTTCCTCTAAGATGGCATCATTATCCTCGCGGTTTGTGCATTTCGAGATTCGCTTATACAAATCCAGCTTCACGAATTCATTCTTCACATAGCTGTCTGGAATATAGGCATTAAGCGGAAGTTCTACGTTTGTCACGAACTCCTCACGCACCGTCTCACCAGACAGACGCCGGATTGCATCGTTCAACATCTGGCAATACAGATCATAACCGACTGCCTCAATATTTCCCGACTGCTCCTGTCCAAGCAGATTTCCGGCTCCACGAATCTCCAGATCCTTCATTGCTATCTTATACCCTGAGCCAAGATCTGTAAACTCCCGGATTGCTTTCAGACGTTTCTCCGCGACTTCTTTTATCATCTTATCACGCTTATAAAGCAGGAATGCATAGGCACTCCGGTTGGAACGTCCAACACGTCCACGCAGCTGATAGAGCTGTGACAGGCCAAACCGGTCTGCATCATGTATGATGATCGTATTGACATTTGAAATATCCAGTCCCGTCTCAATAATCGTCGTCGACACAAGCACGTCAATCTCACCTTTGATAAAACGACGCATCATCGTTTCAAGCTCCCGCTCCGGCATCTTGCCATGTGCAAATTCAATCGTTGCATCCGGCAGTACCTGACGGAGTTGTCCCGTAATGTCCGCGATTGTCTCCACCCGGTTATATACATAATATACCTGTCCGTTTCGTGCAAGCTCCCGGTTGATCGCCTCCTTTACAAACTCCAGATCGTATTCCATGATATATGTCTGAATCGGAAGCCGGTCGACCGGCGGCTCTTCCAGCAAACTGATATCACGCAGACCTACCAGACTCATATGCAGCGTTCGTGGAATTGGTGTCGCCGTGAGGGTTAACACATCCACATTTTTCTTCATCTGCTTGATCTGTTCCTTGTGCTTGACGCCGAACCGTTGTTCCTCATCAATAATCAGGAGTCCAAGATTTTTGAATACAACATCTTTTGAGAGCAGCCGGTGTGTGCCGATCACGATATCTACCATACCGGACTTCATCTGTTCCAACGTCTCTTTCACTTCCTTCGGCGTGCAAAAACGGGACAGCATCCGGATATTAACCGGATAGTTCTTCATACGCTCGCAGAATGTATTGTAATGCTGCTCAGCAAGGATTGTCGTCGGCACCAGATAGGCAACCTGCCGGTTATCCTGTACCGCCTTAAACGCCGCCCGGATGGCAACCTCTGTCTTTCCAAATCCTACATCCCCACAGACGAGACGATCCATGATCTTGCCACTTTCCATGTCATGCTTGGTATCGTCAATGGCTTTCTGCTGATCCAGAGTCTCCTCATATGGGAACATCTCTTCAAACTCCCGCTGCCATACGGTATCCTCCGAATATTTGTATCCCTGCGTACTCGAACGGATCGCATACAGCTCGATCAGTTCCTTTGCGATATCCTCCACATGTCCCTTGACACGTGTACGCACCTTTTCCCACTCCGGACCGCCAAGTTTGTTCAGCTTGACACGCGCACCATCCTTGCCGGACAGCTTGCCAATGCGGTCGAGCTGTTCCACAGGCACGAACAATTTGCTGCCCTTCGCATACTCGATACTGATATAATCTTTCATTCGTCCATCGGTTTCCACCTTGTCGATACCGCGGTAGATTCCGACACCGTGATTTTGATGTACGACATAATCGCCAACGGAAATATCTGAAAATCCGGCAATCTTCTCACCGGCATATTTCGGCAGTTTCTTCCGTTTTTTCAGTTCCTTCGAGGTAAATATATCGCCCTCTGCAATCACAAGCAGATGACACTCCGGGATTTCAAAGCCCGTCTCCATTCGTCCGACACTGATGCGTACCTCGCCCGGTTTAAGCGGCTGTTCCCGGTTCTCGGTAAAGTACGCCATGACATCATTATCCTGTAAGTTCTTCGCGATACGTTTCCCTCGCGTCGCAGACGGTGACAGAATCAGGATCCGATAATCCTTCTTCTTATATTTCTCGATGTCCTTCATCAGATCCTCGAAGCTGTTGTTGTAACTGACAAGCCCCTTTGCATCAATCTGAAATGCATACTGTTCCTTCCATGCCGGCTGCTTCTTATACAGTTCCGAAAGCAGCACCGGTGTACGGTTCACCAGTCTTGCCACAATCGTCTTTGCATCATAGAGCACATTTGCCTGTGTCGGCAGGACATAGCCGCCCTCCAGACGGCCTTCCATCGACATGCCAAACTGCATCGCATACGCTCCGGCACGCTGGCTTACACGCTCCGGATCATCAATAAAGATATCCGTGTCTGCCGGAAAATAATCTAAAAATGATACCGTATCGTCGTAGAAATATTCCACCATGCTGTCTAATCCCATCGTGGAATTAAACTCCTTTAGCTCCTCTAAGACCGATTCCACCATCTTATTCAGCCGTGCATATTGCTCCGTATGAAACTGTTCCTTCAGAAGCTTCGCCTGTGCCTTATGTTCCTTCGAAAGCTTGGCAATACCCTTGCTGATCCGCACATCATCGAGCACCATCTCCGTAGATGGATAGATGACAAACTCCTCGACACGTTCCATCGAGCGCTGGCTTTCCACGTCAAAGCTTCGGATACTGTCGATCTCATCCCCCCACAGCTCAACACGATAAGGACACTCTTCCGTCAGAGAGAAGATATCGATGATACCTCCTCTGACCGAAAACTGCCCCGGTGTCTCTACAATTGAAGTTTTCTCATATCCAAGTGTTGTGAGCTTTCGTGAAAACGCATCGAGCTGCAAGGTATCCCCGACCTTGATCGTCAATATATTTTCTACAATATGTGAGATGGACGGTATTTTGTCCATCAGACCCTCGATCGTCGTAACAACGGTACAAGGACGTCCTTCTGCGATTTTCTTAAAGATTTCCAGCCGTTCCTGTACGGTATTGTTACTGTGAATATCTGCGGAATAAAAGAGAGCGTCCTTCGCCGGATAATAAAAGGTCTGGCGGCTGTAAAACCGATAGTCCTCGACGATTTCCCGCGCGCGCCGCTCCTCATATGTCACGATCAGGCGAAACCGTTTCGTGTCTGACAATGCCTCCATCAAAAGCGGGGTGATCCGACGATCCATCCCCCATACGTGGTGGACACCCCCCGTCTCTTCCCGGTGTTTTTTTAACTCTGCAAACCTTGGATCATCCTGAAATGCAAGTGTCAATGCCTTCATTTTCTGATCCTCTTTTCTATTATTTTTTTACCTAATTAAACTTGTTCATGGCAGAAGCCACATCATGTGTGATCAACTCACAGACCGCTTCCCTTGCCCGGTCAGCGCTCTCCCGGATAATTGGCTGTTCCTCTTTTGAAAACCGTCCAAGTACATAATCTGCAAGATCCATCTTCGCCGGTTTTTCACCGACACCGATCCTGATACGTGTAAACTCCTGTGTTCCAAGCTGCGCAATGATATTCTTGATTCCATTATGTCCGCCGGCACTGCCCTTCGCGCGGATGCGGAGTTTGCCGACATCCAGACTGATATCATCATAAATAACGATCAGATCCGACAAATCACATTTATAATAGTCCATCAGCTCCCGTACACTCTCGCCGCTCAAATTCATATACGTCTGTGGCATGGCAAGAATCACCTTCTCGCCCTCAATGATTCCCTTTCCGATCAGCGCCTTATGCTTCTTCGTCTCAACCGGAATATTATATGCATCACTGATATTATATATCACGGAGAACCCAACATTATGCCTCGTTCCGGCATATTCTTTCGTCGGATTTCCCAGTCCTACGATTATTTTCATCGTCTGCCTCCTAATCCTCACGGCGACACATGATCTGCTCTGCTTCTTCCAGCTGGTCGATCGTATTCACTCCGCGGATCTCATCGCAGGCATCTCCGGTAAGCGGAAGTGCTGATACCTTGAGACCGATCTTCTTGATCAGAGCAATCGTATCCGTCAGATAATATTCCCCTGCGGCATTATCGTTGCTCAGCAGATCCAGACTCGCTGAAAGTGCCTCGGAATTAAAGATATACATACCGGAATTTACTTCCTTGCATGCACGCTCCTCTTCGGTTGCATCCTTGTGCTCAACAATCTTCTCAAAATTACCTGCCGCATCACGGATGATACGTCCGTACCCGGTTGCATCATCCAGAATTGCAGACAATACTGTCACGCCGTTTGCTTCCTTGCGATGTTTCTCGACAAGTTCTGTCAATGTCTTTCCGGTAATCAGTGGCGTGTCTCCGCAAAGCACCAGTGTATCGCCCTCTGTACCAATAAAATCCTTGGCGCATTTGACGGCATGTCCGGTTCCAAGCTGTTCTTTCTGTTCTACATAATCTACGACATCATAGATTGCATCCTTGACCTCTCTGCCCTTATAACCGACGATCACGCATACCTCACCGGCGCCCGCATCCTTGCACGCCTGAATGACATAATGCACCATCGGTCTGCCTAAGCATTTGTGAATGACCTTCGGTAAATCCGAATTCATTCGTGTTCCTTTTCCTGCTGCCAAAATTACTGCTTTTAATTTGTTCATCTTTCTTCCAACCTTTTTCTATATTTAATACAAACTATCCCGTAGTTCCTTTGCTTTCGCAACTGCTTCTTCTGCATCCATTGTCTCGTATACATAAATCTCAGTTGTCATGACAGGCTCCTGTACACAGAATGTAAATGCATATGCATTGTCCTGATACACCTTGTAATACATAGCATTGTCCTCGTTGCAATCCTTTGTATCTGTCCGAAGCATTTCCGCACCTGCATCTGCAAGCAGGAATGTCACATAATAATTGACCGGTTCTTCTGCATCTGCGGTAGCTGTTTTCTCGTACCGCGTATGTTGCGCTCCACAGGTCACATAGACATCATTGATCTCATCCCGTGCAACGATTGTCTCTTCCTGTGAATCCGTAATATACACATTCTTATTTTGTTCCAGCGAGATAGCTTTCCTCTGCATCTCGGCGATCTTCGTCCGATACCGGTATTCCACCTCCCGAATCTGATCTTCCACATAATCATACAGCTTCAGGAACTCCCGGTTCGATGGATTCAAACCTCCGGATACATGCTCGCCCGACGCCGTATACAATGTCAGTTCCTTGTATTCTCCATCCTTCAAATCCCGGCTTCCGATATTTCTTCGCATATGATACAGATCAATCTCGTCAATGATATCCTTGATCTGCCGGATTGTATCTGCTGATAACTGAACCGTCTCCTCCGGGCATGGATCACTCGGCACCCAACGATTAAAGTCATCCGCATAAATTCGGACATTTCCATTATCACTGATCTCCGCATGCAGCGTATACATCTCGTATGTCTCAACTGCCTCGCCTTTGACTGTCGATGACAACATCAGGAACACTCCATCCGCCAGTGTTGTATCCTCTTTCTTTCCGCATCCCACCAGACTGAAAAGCAGGCAGCACACGCAGAAGAAATAGAAGGTTCTTTTCTTTATGCTCAATGTTCACACCTCAAGTTCTATTGCATAATTAGTGTAATTATAGCACATATCCATTCACAATGTCATTATTTTCATTGTAGTTTCACACTTTATTCTGCCAGCATCAGGCTGAGCTGATACTGGAACGAATCCAGATTATTGTTCTGCAGATTGATTGCCTCCGCAATATCATAATCAACCAGAATATCGTTCTTGATCGCAACGATCCGGTTTCCTCTGCCCTGTCTCAATATCTCAATCGCATATGCGCCCATCAGCGAACCATACATACGATCCTTCGCTGTTGGCTGTCCCCCACGCTGGATATATCCAAGCACGGACACACGCGACTCGATTCCTGTCTCCTTCTGGATCAGATCCGCCAGCTTGCCTGCATCGGTCACACCCTCCGCCACCACAACAAGATAACTGTTTCTGCCATCGGTATGTCGTTTGCGCAGTGCATTTATAATGTAATCAAAGTTTCCATCCCATTTTTCTGGTAACACAATAGCATCTGCGGATGTCGCCATGCCAGCCCAGAGTGCGATATAGCCACGTTTTCTACCCATAACCTCTACGACACTGCAGCGTCCGTGGGATACCGAAGAATCACGAATTTTGTCGATTGCCTCCATCGCGGTATTCGCTGCTGTATCAAATCCCAATGTATACTCGGAGCAGGCCACATCCCGGTCGATCGTACCGGGAATACAGACGATATTCACGCCCTCGTCCTTGAATTTAATCGCTCCACGCAGCGTGCCGTCTCCGCCGATTGCGACAACCGCATCTACGTCATGTGCCCGCAGATTTTCCGCTGCAATCTGTCTGTATTTCTGTTCTAAAAAGCGCGCACTCCGGCTTGTAAAAAGAATCGTGCCACCCTGATTGTTGATGTTCCGCACTTTCTCCAGACCAAGTGGGATTGTCTCCCAGTCAATCAGTCCTTCGTAGCCACGCAGGACACCAACAACCTCGATTCCAAGATTGTTTGCACTGAATACGACCGCCCGAACCGCCGAATTCATTCCCGGTGCATCACCACCACTCGTCAGTACCGCTATCTTCTTAATTTCACTCATTTTGTCTTATCCTCCGGATTATTCATTATCAATTGTGCAACTGATACAGTTTATTTATTGTGCAGATATTACCAATTCTACACAGACACGCTCTCGCTCGGTTCATCACGTAATGGTACTAAATTCACGCCAAACAAGTTTGCCGTTCATTAAGTACCAACGTGCTGCACCGGTCTGTTTTAGAATTGGTAATATCTGCACAATCATATACATCTGCTATGTTGCACAAGTATAAAATTACTTACATATTGTCTTGAAAAATGCGTCTACCTGCTGCCAGCTACACGCCGTGCCATCGAATGCAAAATACGTCAGTTCATAAGACTCACAATCGCCCATAATCAAAAACTGGATACGCACCTGCTTCTCACTTCCCTTATAATACGCTTTTCCATTGAATTCTACGACCTGTTCTCCACTTTCTGCAGTAAAAGATTCCCATTTCGTGTTTGTACAGTAATCATCCAAAGCTTCACCATAGGTTTTTGTTCCATAGCTCTTCATCTCATAATCTGCCACTGGCTGTTCACGGATATACATTACCCACTTATCCATCAGAGATGACTGATCCTTGCCAATATGTGTCTCTCCGACTCCGACCACGCAGAGCACCACGGTCGCTAAGATTGCCAGAATCTTACAAAACTGGTTCTCTGTAAAATAGTGCCACTTCTTTACATTTAGTGCAAACGCCAGAATACCGCCAACAATCGCACCCCCGATATGTCCATAGATATCCACATTTCCTCCTGCGGAATAAATGGCATATCCGATTACAAGTGCAATGGCGATGATCATATCTTTCCGTTCCGCATTTTTTCGTCCCATAATACGAAGGAACACCGCCGCACACATAATTCCAAAAACGGCACCGGACGCGCCCGCAGCAAACCGTGTACTTTCCGGGTGCAGTTTGTGTGCAATCTCCATCGAAAGAAATCCTGCACCAATACCGGAACCGAAGTAGATGATTGCCATACGAAGCGAACCAAGCCGTTCTTCCACCAGCTTACCAAACAAAAACAGTGCCACCATATTTCCTAGCAGATGCTCAAGATCCGCATGTATAAACATATAGGAAATTAAACGGCGGTATTCGTGGTTCACCGTAATATATTCATAATTGATTCCTGCAAGCTGGAATGTGTTGCTAATACCAATACACATAATCGCAGCAATTACATTTGCCACAATAATCAGGATTGTAACAATCGGGATTGCCTGCTTTGCACGCACCGGTTGAACCGGCGGTACCGTATGAACTACATATGAGTCTTCATATGCATAGGGATTCTGGTTCATGTAGGAATCCTGTCTCCCATATGAATTTTGGTTCGTATATGCATCCTGTCTCCCATATGAATCCTGATTTTCATATTTCTGCGTCGGCATGCCATAATATGGTTCGGAATTTCTCTGATGTCCCATATCATCATCGTTTCTTAGCTGCATGTATCCATCCTCTTTCTACTTATGCATATCATTTGCTTCCTTCACACTGCACTCATTATATTCTACCTTCTAATTCTAGGCAACCAAAACTTGCTTCTCGCTGACTTCCTGTTGGAGTATTTCTTCCCATTTTGACTTTTTCACCCAATCAGCTCGCCTCTTTCCAGCTTCTCGTTGGGGCATTTCTTCCTATTTGGGCTTTTTCACCCAATCAACTCGCTTCTCGCTGACTTCTAGTTGGAGTATTTTTTCCCGTTTTGACTTTTTACCCAATTTGCTTGCAAGCGGATGCATGCGCGGTTCTTATTGCCAGAGATAATCCTGCCGGCTTTCGCCTGCAGACAACAGGCACTTCGTCTCCGCTTCGCTCCAACTCAGTGTCTGTTATCCCCCAAATACATGCATACGATTACAAGCAAGCTTGTATTGATGCATGTGCTTGGGGGATTATCACAAAAATACCCCGCGCTATGTGGAGTAGCGCGGGGCTGTTAGAGAAAGGAGTCGATTATAAATTCCATGTACGCGAATTTATGTTTCGTTGTGGTTAGCTGTTGCTAACTACATGTTGTATGTTAGCGTAAACTAACCAAAAAGTCAACTACTTTTTTTTTATTTTTTACTTGTTGATAATTATTCTTAACTGGCAGATATTCCTTGCGGATTACTCCGCTTGTTTACTCTATTTCTGTGGTTTTTTCGGTGCATGACAGACGCTTCCACAGTGACTGCAGTCACCGCCACAGGTTGATTTACCAGCACGCTTATCCTTCACCATGCCCCAAATTACCAAACCAACCACCGCAACAACTACCAATAATATTAAAAATGTACTTAAATTCATTTCCACGACCTCCTTGCAAGGTAATATTTATTGTTTTTGCAAACCATATAAACCAATAATGCAAATGGTTCATATGATTCCATCTAATATCCATAATATAGAATATGTTTGTGGCTTAGAAGTTCTTGGTGTTCAACTCATTTACCCAACCATGTTTGAACACGATGTTCAAAC
>DJEI01000038.1:0-8786 GCA_002431865.1 Lachnospiraceae bacterium UBA5902 | reverse complement strand
TCAAACAAGCCGTCACTGAGCCACGGACGGCGAATTGGCGGCGTTGGCGTCTACTCATAATACTTACATTGAACACCTAGAACTTCTTAGCTGCAATACATCCTATATTATGAATATCTGATGGAAATATATGCAACCTCTTCTCCACCTATTATTTCCATGATTTGCAAACACAATTCCCACATACTTAATATAGCACCGGATATTCTCCGGTGCTATACAATCTTTCTTGAAAACTATGAATTAGTTTGTCTTAATCTTTGCAAACTGTGCATTCTTGTTTGGTCTGAACAGCATATACAGGAAGAAGATGATGATCAGGAATGCTACAACCGTTCCTACACCAAATGTACCTGCTGTGATGAGCATACCAATCTGATATACAACGAGTGATACAAGATAAGCAAGACCACACTGATATCCGATTGCGAACCAGAACCACTTTGCACTGTTCATCTCTCTCTTGATTGCACCCATTGCTGCAAAACATGGAGCACAGAGAAGGTTGAACAACAGGAATGACAAACCGCTTGGCTCTGTAAACTTGCTTGCAAGTGTCTGGTAAACGGTTGTGTCTCCGCCACCGTACAGGATACCCATAGTACCAACGATATTCTCCTTTGCTACAAGTCCAGTTACACTTGCAACAGTTGCCTGCCAGTTGCCCCAGCCCTGTGGCTTGAAGATCCAGCAGATTGCGTTACCGATCTTAGCGAGGATACTGTAGTCCATCTGATCTTCTGTCAACATTCCGAAGCTTCCGTCAACCCATCCGAAGTATGTTGTGAACCATACAACGATTGTAGAAAGAAGGATGATTGTACCAGCCTTCTTGATAAAGGACCAGCCACGCTCCCACATGCTGCGGAGAACGGCGCCAACCTTTGGCCAATGGTAAGCTGGAAGTTCCATAACGAATGGAGATGTATCACCAGCAAACATCTTTGTCTTCTTCAGGATGATACCTGAACAGATGATTGTAATAACACCGATGAAGTAAGCACCGGTTGAAATGATTGCGGAGCCGTTGAAGATAGCACCTGCGATCATTGCGATAAATGGAACCTTTGCACCACAAGGGATAAAGGTCGTTGTCATAATTGTCATACGACGGTCTTTCTCGTTCTCAATTGTACGAGAAGCCATGATACCTGGAACACCGCATCCCATACCTACAAGCATTGGGATGAAGGACTTACCAGACAAACCAAACTTACGGAAGATACGATCCATGATGAACGCAACACGGGCAAGGTATCCACAGTACTCAAGGATTGCAAGGAGGATGAACAGTACCAGCATCTGAGGTACGAAACCAAGTACCGCACCAACACCGGCGATAATACCATCAACGATCAATCCCTGTAACCACTCTGCACAATGTGCTTTCTCAAGTCCCTTTGTTGCAAGATCCGGGAGAGAAGGAATAAATACACCATAATCTGCCGGATCTGGCTCTTCACAGCCATAAGACTTGTATGTATCAACTGCGCTCTGCAAATCTGCATATGTAGATTCTGTCTCGTCAGTTGCCAGTGTCTCCTCATCTTCTACAAGATAAGTTGCTGTTGTATCTGCATCGAATACTGTCAACAGTTCGTCAGCAGCCTTTGCAGCATTTGCCGGATCAAACTCATCTGACTCTGCATCCATAGCATCTGCAATATCGCCAACTTCTACACCATTTTCTTCACCATAAGAGATGAATCCATCGATGATCTGCATTGCCTCCGCGTAAGCATCTGCATCGTCGCTGTAAGCAACGCCATCGTCATTCTTCTCCATACCAAACAAATGGAAACCATCACCGAACAGATTATCATTTGTCCAGTCTGTTGCAGCAGCACCAACGGTCTGCATTGCAATATAATATACTAAGAACATGACAATTGCAAAAATAGGAAGTGCCAAAATACGGTTTGTTACAATCTTATCAATCTTATCAGATACAGAAAGCTTCTTTCCTGACTTTGCCTTCTTCAGACATTTTCCAATGATGGAAGAAATATAAGCATAACGCTCACTTGTCACGATAGACTCTGTATCGTCGTCGTACTTATCTTCCAGTGTCTTGATCTCTGCAGATACATCTGGGATATTCTTCAGCTGATCGCCAATCTTGCTATCTTTCTCAAGAACCTTGATTGCGAAGAAACGCTTCTGTGCTTCTGCTACAGAATCATCCAGCTTTGCTTCCACTGCTTCGATTGCTGTCTCAACAGCATCATCAAACTTATGTATACGAGCAACGGCTTTCTTTGCCTTTGCAGCTGCAACTGCCTTGTCAGCAGCTTCCTTGATTCCTTCGCCCTTCAAAGCGGAGATCTCAACAACTTCACAGCCAAGTGCATTGGAAAGTGCCTTAATATCGATCTTGTCGCCGCTCTTTCTGACTACATCCATCATGTTGACAGCCATAACAACCGGGATGCCAAGCTCGATGATCTGTGTAGACAGATACAGGTTACGCTCCAGGTTTGTACCATCAATGATGTTGATGATTGCATCTGGATGCTCACCGATCAGATAATTTCTTGCTACAACTTCCTCCAATGTATATGGAGAAAGAGAATAAATACCAGGTAAGTCCATGATGGCAACATCTTTATGTCCCTTTAACTTACCTTCCTTTTTTTCTACCGTAACACCTGGCCAGTTACCAACATACTGGTTTGCGCCGGTCAAGGCGTTAAACAATGTCGTTTTACCGCAGTTCGGGTTACCTGCGAGTGCAATTGTAATTGCCATGATTTCTCTCCTTATCTTTTTACATTCCCTGACATTGGGTGATTACTCTACTTCGATAATTGCAGCATCTGCCTTACGAACAGACAACTCATAATTACGAACTGTAATTTCAACCGGATCTCCAAGCGGAGCTACCTTACGCACGTAGATCTCAACGCCCTTTGTGATACCCATATCCATGATTCTTCTCTTGATAGGACCCTCGCCTGCAATTTTTGTTACCTTTACGGTCTCCCCTACTTTTACCTGATTCAATGTCTTCATTGTTTCACTTCCTCTCTTAAAGAATACGTCCTTTCTAGGCTACCTGGATTTTACTTACCATGTCACGACCAAGAGCCACTCTTGAATCTTTCACCTTTAAAATCATGTTTCCGCCAAGCGTTGATACAACGGTTACAACGGCTCCGTCCACAAAGCCGAGGTTCTCAAGGAATTTACGAACTTCCTCTTTTCCCCCCACTTTCACGATGGTTTTTGGTTCTCCTTCTTCTACCATTGACAGTGGCATAAAAATCACTCCTTTTCTCTAGTATTCATACTTTATTTTAGGTTAGTTTAGAACAACTAACTTTCTGTCGACACAATATTAGCCCAAACTAACTATTTTGTCAATAAAAAATACATTAGATTTTTATATTTCTATTTCTTATTTATAATTTATAAAACATTTTTGCAAAGCGTTTGCAAACCTGTAAAATTTGTGTTAGTATTCAGACATAACGACGTTAATAGTACTTATTATGTAAAGGGGATTAGTTTATGAAAATACAGGAATCAGCCGAAGATTACCTGGAGGCAATTTTATTTCTCGGCAAATCACACGAACACGTTCGTTCCATCGATGTCGTACATCATCTTGGCTTGTCTAAGCCAAGTGTCAGCGTATATCTGAAGAATCTTCGTGTAAACGGATATATAAATGTAGATGAAAAAGGATATTTGTCACTCACAGAAGACGGCATGAAGATCGCATCCAAGATCTATGAACGGCATGAAACACTTGCCCATCTTTTTATGTCTCTGGGTGTGAACGAAGAGGCTGCATACGAGGATGCCTGCCGGATTGAGCATGACTTGAGCGATGAGACGTTTCAGGCGTTAAAGAATCATTACATCAATCACATGAGTCAGGCATAAATATTCTATATGAAATACAACAGGTACAGATAGATTTGTACAAGCATATTTTATACATAACCATATATCGTACAAAAAAGTACAGTTTGAATACTGAGGTTCCCCTCAAGCTTCAAACTGTGCTTTTTATTTTCAGAACAGCAATCTCTGACTATGCTCTCCTGACTTCCAGCTGCCACGCGATCTTCCGTTTACACAGGAAGAACGCCGGAATCAGAAATGCATCTGCCATCAACCACGCAAGCGGGCTGGAGAAGCAGGCTCCAATATAACCAAACTTCGGCACAAGCAGCATACCTGCGATACCACGGGCAACCATCTCCATGACACCTGCAATGATCGCAAGCGATGAAAATCCCATACCCTGAATCGTAAAACGAACTGTATTTACCAGCGTAAGCAGGCAGTAGAACGATGATACGATCATCAGAAACTGTGATGAATTCTGCATGATAACCGGATCTTTCTCATTTAAGAACAACATCGTAAGCTGTCCACCGAACAATTTTACAACAATCACCATCAGTCCGGACACAATAAATCCAACGATACAGGCAGCCCGCAGACCTTTTCCCACTCGATCCAGCTTTCTTGCACCGATATTCTGTCCTGCATACGGCGCCATCGTCTGTCCAAGTGCATCAAACGGGCACGCAAGAAACACATTGATTTTCGAACCAGCCGTCATAGATGCAACATAAACGGAACCAAGTCCGTTGACCGCCGTCTGAAGGATTACCGAACCAATTCCAGTGATGGAATACTGCAATCCCATCGGGATTCCAACACCTGTCAGCTTTCCGGCAAGTCGTCCTTCCAGCTTCCAGTCACCTTTCTCCATTGAGAGAATATCGAACTTCTTCTTAATATATATGACACTGATCACGCCCGATACCCCCTGTGAAATCACAGTTGCCAGTGCAGCACCATCCACACTCATTTTGAACACGATAATCAACAGCAGATCCAGACCTATATTGATAACGGACGAAATCGCAAGGAAGATAATTGGCGATTTGCTGTCCCCCAGTGCACGCAGGATAGCGGCTGTCATGTTGTACAGGATCGTACACGGAATTCCTGCAAAGATTATAAATATGTAAATATAAGCATACTCAAAAATATTCTCCGGTGTGTTCATCAGCGTTAAAAACGGGTGGCAGAACACAAGCATCAACGTAGTGAATATCGCACTGAAAAATACGCACAGCCACACGGAGTTTGCTACCATCTTCCGAAGCTGTGGAAAGTCCTTGGCTCCAAAGCTCTGTGAGATTGGCACCGAGAATCCACTGCACAGTCCCATACAGAATCCAATGACAATAAAGTTCAGACTACCAGTCGAGCCAACGCCCGCAAACGGATCCACGCCCAAATATTTTCCTACGATCATCGTATCAACCAGACTGTAAAACTGCTGGAACAACAGTCCCAGAAACATCGGAAATGCAAATCCGAGAATCAGTTTCATTGGCGATCCTACGGTCAGATCTTTCGCTGGGCTGGATGATTTCTTTAATTTCTTTCTCTCTTCTGACATCTTCCAGATTCCTCCTGATTATATCTCTCAAATCTTATACATACATCTGTGCACGGCAGTTTTACACAGAGACAAGATGTGCTCTGCACATCCTGCTCTGATTAGCGGTCGTCAAATGCACCGCATAAATGCGTGCATTTTCCTCGTCGCCATAACAAAAAGAAATCGCCATAAGCAAATACAGGCGTTGCTCACAGCGATTTCTATTCATTCCTCGTTATAAGAGAACGATTTCTATCCGATTAATCCAGATACTCTTTGATTGCAGCAAGCAGTTCGTCATACGTCTCATATGCTGCAAGCTCCGGATTGTCCTTCTTGATCTGTTCTGTACTCTTAAACAGGAAGCCTGCCTTACTAGCCTTGATCATACCAAGGTCGTTATAACTATCTCCACTGGCGATGGTCTCAAATCCGATCGACTGTAATGCCTTAACCGTTGTCAGCTTTGACTGCTCACAACGCATCTTGAATCCTGTGATCTCTCCACTTTCTGCAACCTCCAGAGAATTACAGAAAATTGTCGGCCAGCCAAGCTTCTTCATCAACGGTGTTGCAAACTGTGCAAAGGTATCACTGATAATGATTACCTGTGTCAAACTGCGCAGCTCATCTAAAAACTCCTTTGCGCCCGGAATCGGATCAATCTTCGCGATTGTCTCCTGAATCTCCTTCAGACCAAGTCCATGCTCCTTCAGGATGCCAAGTCTCCATGTCATCAACTTATCATAGTCTGGTTCGTCTCTTGTTGTCTTTTTCAGTTCCGGAATTCCACTTGCCTCCGCAAATGCGATCCAGATCTCTGGTACCAATACGCCCTCTAAATCTAAACATACAATATTCATTGCCATAACTCTATCCTCCGTTTTTTATTTTTATCATCCATTTAACCTGATGTTAAATTTTCTACTGAATTACGATATATGGGTGCATATCCTTCGATAATTCTGCCAGATATGCAAGCACCATATCCTCCGTTGTTGCAATGCATCCCAGCGTCGGTTGCTGCCCCACATGGAAGAAAATCGCCGAACCTCGCCCCGGCTCCACCGGATTCTGATTGTACTCCACAACAAACCCATACTTGTAAGCATCCGTGTATTCTATCATATGTTCTGCACTCTGCCATGTCTTTTCTCCATCAAGCTCTATGCGTTGATTATATAATTCACTGTCCTCATCGTCAACCCAATATGTATTTTCTGTAATCTGAAATGTTGAAAGTCTGGTATCCGGTTTCTCTTCTATATAAAATGCTTCACCGATTGGAAATACCCCGGCAGGTGTCATCCGGCTTCCCTCATAAGACTCCCGGCTCACGCCATTTGTCCCTACATAGCCCTCTGTTGTCAGTCCGACATCCGTCCATTTTCCGTCCGCATCGCAGATATACATGGATATCGTCGCTTTGTCGTGATCTGCATCTACAACAACCAGTTGTCTGCAGGAAACCTCCGCCAGCTGTGCATAGCTGACCAGACTCCGGTTCAGGATCTCTGTCAAAGCTTCCGGCTGTGCCTCTTCTGGAACTGCCGCATCTGTCCCAGTCGCATCTCCGGCTGTATGCATCTGCTCCTCCATCGGCGTTGCCACATCCCCTGCCGTTGCATCCGCAGCCGCCTCCGTGGCTGCCATCTGTGCGTGTTTCTTTTTCTGCTGATTGTGCATGAGATTCGCGATTACAATTCCCAGAACCGAACCGATCAAAAGTCCCATCAACATGCAGAACAACATCCGCAAATTCTTCATAGATACCCCCTAATTCAATGTGATTTCAATATGTGGATTCATGCTTCCATCCAACAGCTTCAACAATTCTGTCATATTTTCTGCTGAAATATCAATACAGCCTGCTGTCTCGCTGACATTGCTATAATTTCCGCAAATCGTAATGACTGAGCCTTTTCCCGGTGTCACGCCATCCGAAGACAAGCCATCTCCGTTATGTTCGATAAAGATAATTGCATTTAACTTTCCATTTACGATATTGCTTCCGACATGATCGACACTCACATCGCCTACCGTATTCGTATCAACAAGCGTGTTGTACAGCTCGGACTCTGTGTCATCCACAATTGCAGCTGTATCGCTTGCGAGTTTAAAATTCATGTTATTTTTTGGATCAACATTTGCCATGACAAAGCCAAGCTTAAAGGTTCCCATCGGTGTGACGCCTTTTCCCTCGCCGTAATCAGAGCCGATTCCATTTCTGCCAAGCACACATGCAACAGAATATTTGTTAACCCAGTCGCCATGTTCCCAATTATAAACGGTCAGCGTTCCAGATGTGCTTCCCGCATGTGCGGTTACCGTGATCTTCTGCGAATATTCATACGGACATTCTGCTTCCTCTGTGGTTTCTTCAGTCGTCTCCTCGGTTGTCGTTTCTTCGGTCGTTACCTCCGTGGTCGCCGCGGTTGTTGGCGCCACGGTTGTCGTTTCTTCCTTATTCGTTGGATGGATCAATACAACGTAGACTGCAACAGCCGCTCCTATGATCAGCACAATCAGAATTGGCAGCAAAAACCGCAACATCAAGGACGCCTTCTGGGTCTCCTTTGTCACTTTTTCTTTTCTCGGTTGCAGATGCATCTCTTCCTGTGTATTATATGCATCCGCCTGCTGCACATTTCTTCGATGACTCACCTGATCTGTTGGTTGCTGCGCCGGTGACTGTCTCCTCGGCTGGTGTACCGGCGATGGCTGCATCGGCGGTTGCTCCGGTGTCTGTACATACGTTGGCTGCATAGGCGGCTGCTCCGGTGTCTGCACATACATCTGCTGTCCGGCACCGATCGTCGGCTGCTCCAAAACATCGGCAAGCATCTGTAATTCCTCTGCAAATTCTAACGCAGTCGCATAACGTTTCGCCGGATCTGGTTCACAGGCTTTCTGGATGATCTCATCAAACACACCACTGATACCCTGTTTCGGAATCAATGATTTCATCAGCATGCCGAGTGCATACACATCCGTCCCTGCATGGTAAGCGCCACCCTGTGTCAGCTCCGGCGCAACAAATGCCGGAATCGTGCCCTCTGGATATTGCCGCACGCTCTCATACCCGATCAGCTGATAATTTCCGGGGGACACAACCAAGATATTCCCTGGCTTTACATCCCCATGCACACGTCCCTGCTGGTGGATCACGGAAAGTGCTTCCGCGATCTGTGCACCCATACGTGCAAGCTCTGCTTCCTGCATTGGCATCTGTGCAATATATTGTTCCAAAGTCAATGGATAATTCATCCTATGTCTCCTTTTTTAGCATATTTAAACTAGGCATAGTTTACCACCATTTATCCCAGTTGACCAGCCGCTATCTTGAATTTATTTCTTGAGTTTCCGCAAAATGCAA
>DJEI01000011.1 GCA_002431865.1 Lachnospiraceae bacterium UBA5902 | reverse complement strand
GGTGACAGCCAGCGGACAGGTGACGAGCTTATCCGCTATTTGTGTTGGCTGAAATAAAAATTGACGGCTGGAACATCAAATTGATGTGTAGATAGATGAAAGTTTCCTTTTCAGCGGTGAGCTTGAAAAGGTCAGGAGGAGTAAAAACAATGAAAGATTATAAGATTGCTGTTGCGGGTACAGGTTACGTTGGTTTATCAATTGCAACTTTGTTGAGCCAGCATCATCAGGTAACGGCAGTTGATATTGTTCCGGAGAAGGTTGAGCTTATCAACAACCGTAAGTCTCCGATTCAGGATGATTATATTGAAACATACCTTGCAGAGAAAGGACTGAACCTGACCGCAACGCTGGATGCAAAGGCTGCATACTCCGATGCGGACTTTGTTGTAATCGCCGCACCTACAAACTACGATAGCCACACCCAGCATTTTGACACTTCTGCGGTTGAGGCTGTGATCAAACTGGTCATGGAATATAACCCTGAAGCGATTATGGTCATCAAGTCCACCATCCCTGTGGGCTACACCGCAAGCGTAAGAGAAAAGTTTAACAGCAAGAACATCATCTTCAGCCCGGAATTTTTAAGAGAGAGCAAGGCGCTATATGACAATCTTTATCCTTCTCGTATCATCGTTGGTACGGATTTGCAGGACGAAAGATTAGTAGAAGCAGCACATGAGTTTGCTGGTCTGCTGCAGGAAGGTGCAATCAAGGAGAATATCGACACACTGTTCATGGGATTCACCGAGGCCGAGGCGGTCAAGCTGTTTGCCAATACATATCTGGCCCTGCGCGTGGCTTACTTTAACGAACTGGACACCTATGCAGAGAGCAAGGGTCTGAACACGCAGCAGATTATCGACGGTGTATGCCTTGACCCTCGTATTGGCAGCCACTACAACAATCCGTCCTTTGGTTACGGCGGCTACTGCCTGCCGAAAGACACAAAGCAGCTTCTGGCAAACTACGCCGATGTGCCGGAAAACCTGATCGAAGCAATCGTCGAGAGCAACAGAACCCGTAAGGACTTCATTGCTGATCGTGTTTTGAAGCTGGCTGGTTATTACGGTTATGATGCAGAAAATGAGTTTGATGAAGACAAGGAGAAAAATGTCACTATTGGTGTTTACCGTCTGACCATGAAGAGTAACAGCGATAACTTCCGCCAGAGCTCTATTCAGGGTGTTATGAAGCGCATCAAGGCCAAGGGAGCAACGGTCGTTATTTATGAGCCGACTTTGAAAGATGGGGAAACCTTCTTCGGTAGTGTGGTCGTTAATGATCTGGTGAAGTTCAAGGAAATGAGCAACGCAATCATCGCAAACCGATATGACAAATGTCTGGATGATGTGAAAGGAAAAGTTTACACCAGAGATATTTTCCAGAGAGATTAAGGCGAGGGAATCTTTATTATGGGACAGATTAAAGTTGAGAAAAATGTGGGCGGCATCGAGGGCCTCTGTGTTATTGAGCCCGCTGTTCATGGTGACACCCGCGGCTATTTCATGGAAACCTACAACGAAAAAGATATGAAGGAAGCTGGCATTGACATCCACTTTGTGCAGGACAATCAGTCTATGTCCACAAAGGGTGTGCTGCGCGGTCTGCACTTCCAGAAGCGGTATCCGCAGTGCAAGCTGGTACGCGCTGTGCGCGGCACTGTGTTTGATGTTGCCGTTGATCTTAGAAGCAATTCTGAAACTTACGGCAAATGGTATGGCGTGACATTGTCTGCAGAAAACAAGAAGCAGTTCCTCATCCCAGAGGGCTTTGCACATGGATTCCTTGTCTTGAGCGACGAGGCTGAGTTCTGCTACAAGGTCAATGACTTCTGGCATCCGAACGATGAGGGTGGCATGGCATGGAACGACCCGGAAATCGGCATTGAGTGGCCGGAACTGAAGGGTGAGTACAAGGGCAGTGCAAGTGCAGAAGGCTACACGCTGGAAGATGGAGCCGCACTGAATCTGAGCGATAAGGATCAAAAATGGCTTGGATTGAAAGATACGTTTAAGTTTTAAAAAGCACTTATAGTAGGGGGATTCTGCTCATGGCAGAGAAAAAGAAAATACTATACATAGTTGAAGCTATGGGCGGAGGAGTATTTACATACATCGTTGATCTAGCCAATGAACTGGTCGATACCTATGACATGTACATTGCGTATGCGGTACGCAAACAAACGCCTTCAAATTATAAGGTCTATTTTGATAAGCGAATTCATCTGATTGAAGTGAAAAATTTTGCACGGGCTATCAATGCAACGAAAGACATTGCAGCATTTTTTGAGATTCGGAAAATTGCAAATGAGATAAAGCCTGATGTCATTCATCTTCATTCATCAAAAGCAGGTGCATTGGGAAGATTTGCATTCGATGGGAAAAGTGTGCCGCTGTTCTACACGCCGCATGGATATAGCTTTTTGATGCAAAATTCCAGTGAAGCAAAACGAAAGATATATAAAGGAATCGAAACGATTTGCGGAAAACGGAATTGTACAACGATCAGCTGCAGTGAGGGAGAGCATCTCGAATCGCTAAAGCTGAATAAGCAAGCCGTCTATGTGAATAATGGTATCAACATGGAGCAACTGCAAAAGCTGATGGATGAAGTGGGAACTCCTGAACAGCATCCATTTACAGTGTTTACTCTTGGGCGAATATGCTACCAAAAGAATCCTGCGCAGTTTAATGCGATTGCTTTGGCGATGCCCGATGTCAAGTTTTTGTGGATCGGGGACGGTGAATTACGGAGTGAGTTGACTGCACCCAATATCACAATTACAGGGTGGGCCGAGCGTAAGGAAGCCTTGAAATACTCTGCATCAGGAGATGTATTTGTTCTTACTTCTCTTTGGGAAGGATTGCCGATTTCTCTTTTGGAAGCGATGTATATGAAAAAAGTGTGCGTTGTGAGCAATGT
>DJEI01000100.1 GCA_002431865.1 Lachnospiraceae bacterium UBA5902 | reverse complement strand
CCCCTAGCTTACGCTGTTCCCAATCGTCTGTGAATCCCTTAAATCGAATCTTCGGTGTATTCATATCTTACACCTCCTCAAGCACACGAATAAATGCCTCGACAGCCTCTTTCATCGCATCATCCTGGAAGGTCAGTTCTTTCATCATTCCGACTAACGCTGCATTTTCCTCTTTGATCTGCTTGTCTGTTTCACGCATACTCTGTGTCAATGCCGTTAAGTCGATTTCTTCCTCTTCTTCCGTTGTATCCACATATCTTGGAATGTTCAAATTGAAATCATTTGCCACAATGTCATCATAAGATGCGAGATATGCTTCTTTCTCTACCGTCTTACGATTATTGTATAATTCCAGAACCTGATCGATATGTTCCTCTTTCATCACATTTTGCTTTTTCTCTTTTTCGAACAATTTAGATGCATCAATAAATAACACATCGCGCCCTTCGCGGTGCTTCTTCAGCACGATAATACAAGTAGGAATCGACGTATTGTAGAACATGTTCGATGGCAGACCAATCACAGCATAGATCGAACCATTTTCCAGCAATGTCTTCCTTATGCTTCCCTCTGCTGCTCCACGGAACAACACACCATGCGGCAACACGATTGCCATAGTTCCTGTCTGTTTCAGATGATAGAAACCATGTAACAAAAATGCATAATCTGCCTTTGATTTCGGTGCCAGCTTTCCACCATAATCCATAAATCGCTCATCCTGTTTGAATCCTTCTGCCGCCGACCAATTTGCAGAATACGGCGGATTCATCGTAACTGCATCAAACTCTGTTTCTTCATCGGTTGGTCAGTCCGCATCCAAGGTATCTCCATTTCGCAGATGCTGATTCTCTGGCAGTACGCCATGCAGGAACATATTCATACGGGCAAGGTTGTAAGTTGATGGCATCAGTTCCTGTCCGTAATATTTAATAAAGTCTGGTTCTGTGGAATAATTTCTGCAGCTAAGCATCAATGAACCGGAACCCATACACGGATCATATACCTGCAGTCCTTTTTTATTTTCCTGTCCGGTCATTGCGATCCGGCATAAGATCTGTGCCGGTCCATGTGGTGTATAGAATTCTCCTGCTTTCTTTCCCGTTTCCGAAGCAAACTGACCGATCAGATACTCATATGCATTTCCCAGTACATCGCCCTCGGTATGAATCAGATCTGCATCGTCCAACACCTTAATTACTTCTGCGATCGTCGCGCTCTGTTTCTGATCTCCGGTTCCCAATCGATTTGAATACAGATCTACATCTGCAAATAGTCCATGAAACAATTCATCAGACTCTTCAATCCGGTTAAATGCTGCCTGTAATTTCTCTCGATTGAATGCGTTGTTTTTCGCATCCTTTAAGATGCTGACATAGGTCATGTCCGGATCTAATGTATAATGCAAAGATTCTTTCAGTTCCTCCAACAGTTCCTCTGCATCTTCACTTTCCATAATTTCTTCATAAGCGGTCTGTGCCTCTTCCAGACTATCCGGCTTCGCATCATTCAACAGATCATACACTTTCGATAGATACGAATCTGATAAATATTTATAGAAAACCAATCCCAGCAAGTATGTCTTGTACTCATTGGCGTCCATCTTTCCGCGCAGTACATCTGCCCCGCTCCATAGTACCTGCAATAAATCTTTTCCTTCTGCCATTTCTATATCCTCCCTCATTCGTCTCTTCTGTTATAATTCACTTACGCTTAATTCTATCATAATTGTGTCGATGATAAAAATAAAATTTTTGATTATAGTAGCAAAAAGGTCAACCGACATCATATCAGTTGACCTTTTCCTCATATATTGATTTTTAGCCTTTCTATCTCTCTTTGTTTTCACGCACTTCCAGCACTTCTGAAGTAATTGCATCCACATCATATTCGGGCGCATATTTCTTTACGATATCATAGATTGGCTGAATATCTTCGACAGCTTCCTCAAGTTCATCCGCAATCTGTTCAATGGATTTATTCTTTTGAAGCTTCTTAATGATTGAATTTACAAGCCGACGATATCCCTCTGCACGACCTTCCATAATTCCAGATGCATGTCCTTCCGCACGTACTTCTTCCACACCATCGTTATACTATTCCCGTTTTGCATTCTCCATCTGTTTTTCGTATGTCAGATCAAACATCATACTTTTCTGCACATCCTCTCTGCGCTTCAGCAAAAAATCCTTCAGGATATCCTCTGCAATGCAGCAGTTCACTGCATCTCTGATTTCAGTCTCATAATCCTTCTCGCCCTTATTTGCTTTTGCAAGATTCTCATTTACATATCCAACAAATATCATATTCTCCTGTTATAGTCAAGTTCCCCCTTGCATTTCCCCTCCTTCTGTGCTATAAAGTAAACAGCGTTTACCAAAAGGAGTACAATTATGCGCGAGAGCACAAAAGCGACCAGAGCGACAATTTTACAGAGTGCGAAAGAGATTTTCTTAGAATGTGGCTATCAGGAAGCATCCATGCGAAAGATTGCTGCGCGGGCGGGCATTACGCCAGGCGCGATATACAAGCATTTTTCAGGGAAGGAAGAAATGTTCGGCGAGATATTCGCGGAGAGCGGAAATAAGCTGATGGCACTGAGTGAGTCCATGCTGAATATTGACTTTTCGGCGATGTCCGATGAGCAGCTTATGCAGGTATTCTATTCCCGCATATCCATCCGGACCCTCGAGCTGTTAGAGGACGATATGCAGCTCTTCCACATGCTGTTAAAGAACGATTCCGGCACCTATATCCGGAACTTCCGCAAAGTTTATATCGCGCGATGCAACGAATTCGCAACGCGCTTTTATCATGAATTATATATGCGTGGACTTACGAAAAATCAGCTATCTGAGAAAACATGTTACATGCTGTCGTTGTCTGAGTTCTCGATGATCTGCGAGATGATCGCCGATGATACTTGCAAGGACGGCTTCACCGAGGAGATGAAGCAGGCATTTTTAGAGGCGATGGATGTGCTGATGCACGGCATCGAAGCGGCACTTGGATTACAAGTCCAAGATGTGCCAGGTCATTGAGATAGATTTTGCAAAGAAAGGATGATTTAGTTGAAATACGGATTCTCACAGAAATTATTTGGATATTTTTATCACAGCTCCTGCATGAAGCAGGCAAAAAGACAGCATTTGCAGATTGACAGCAAAGCAATCAAACAGGAATACCGTGCCATCGTGACGCGCGCCAAGGATATCGGCAAATCCCGGCTGATGAGTTCCTACTGCATGGGCGCATATTTCATCGCATTAAACCGGAACACAGCCTTATCCCCGGAGGAATGTTATGCGCTGTACAAGGACGGTCTTTCTGCAAATCAGTTGTTCCACAAGGTCGTGGGGAATGCAGACAGCTATCTCGATGCGAAGAAGCTTCCAGCCCGGGAAAAGTGGTCAGCCGACTCCCATAAAAGGAAATACGAAAATGACTGGGTGGTTGACATCTTAGAGGGTGATGCGGATGATGATTTCGAGCTTGGCTACGATTATCATACGTGCGGTGTCTGCAGTCTGTGCCGGGACGAGGGCTGTTTCGAACTCGCCAAATATCTCTGCCGCATGGACTATGTACTTGCCGACATGATGCATATGCGTCTGGTTCGGACACAGACGATCGCAGAAGGTGCCTCCTACTGCGACTTCCGGTACAGCCGGATTGGGTCAGAGCCAAAAAAGAATTCTTAACAATCATCTTCCCGTTTCATCACAGCCCGCCGCTTCCGATCCACTTCGATCCATTCATCGAGCGTGAGCGGGACATAATCCGAGAACATACAGAAGCAGTTGATCATCTGGCAGGGGATGGAAACCATTTCTTCCTCGCCAGATTTTCCAAGCACCGGGCGCGTAGATGCACGCGTCTGGCGCTGAAACTCATCGATCAGGTACTCGTCGTATGTATCATGCACATGCCCGTACAGCATGTATGTCCTCGGCTCTCCCTTTGCATTCCGGCGGTACTGCCCGTTGTAGCACATAACCGGATAATGGCACAAAATCACTTTTCGGTTGTTATCATTGATTTCCCTATAATGTGTGATCCATTCAAAATGTGATGGATCAAATTGCTTATTTGCCGCAAAATGATCATGATTCCCAAGAATCAGATACTTCTTGCCATTCAGCCGTTCGAGAATGGCATTTGCAACTTCTCCCTTTTTCGAAATGCAGAAATCCCCTAAAACCACAACCTCATCGCGTTTACGCACACGCGAATTCCACTGTGCGATCATATATTCATTCATGGCTTCACTGCTTTCAAAGCCGCGACAATCCATATGGGTATTCAAATTTTCATGGCAGAAATGTAAATCTGCAATATAATAACGCATGTCAGCGTTCCTCCCTTTCTCACACTGTTCTTATTGTATGCCTATTTTGATTCGCAGACAAGATAGCATTTGCATTTCTTTGTAAAAGAAAAGGCACTCCAAAGTCTACGCTCTGGAATGTCTTCACATCTCTTTCTTATACCCTAATTATATTTCCACTGTTCGCTCTCTAACTGCACATCAACCATATGCTTGTAGATACCGTTTTTCTCCTTCAACGCTGACGGTGTTCCCTGCTCTGCGACTACTCCATCCTTTAATACGATGATCTGGTCAACCCCATCGACCGTACGCATGCGATGCGCGATGATCAGAACGGTCTTGTTCTGAATCAGCTTGGAGATGGATTCCTGAATCACGGACTCATTATCCACATCCAGAGAAGCCGTTGCCTCATCCATCAGGATGATTGGTGCATCCTTCAGGAATGCACGTGCAATGGAGATTCTCTGACGCTCACCACCGGATAATTCCGAACCATTTTCACCGATCATGGTGTTCCATTTATCCGGTAATTTCTCGATAAAATCCGTACAATTTGCAAGCTTGGCTGCCGCCATAACTTCTTCATCCGTTGCATCCTTGCGACCGATCCGGATATTCTCCATAACCGTGTTGTTAAAGAGTGTCACATCCTGGAACACGATGGAATACAGGGAAAGTAATGTCTCCGGCTCGATCTTCGATACATCCATGCCTCCGACTTTGACAGTCCCCTTCTGGATATCCCAGAATCTTGCTGCCAGTCTTGACACAGTCGTCTTGCCTCCACCGGATGGTCCGATCAGGGCTGTTACCTGCCCCTGCTTTGCTGTGAAGCTGACATCGGAGAGCACCTGTTCGCCACTGTCATATGCAAATGCAACGTGGTCAAATACGATATCATATCCCTTGTTTGTCAGTGTCTCTGCACCAGTCTGCTCTTCGTGTGACAGGATCTCATCCATACGCTCACAGCTTGGCTCCAGACTGATCAGGGCTGACAGGTTCTGCAAGGCAATCTGCAGCGGCTCATACATTCTTGTTACAACAAGCAGGAACACGAACAAGGTCAGTACATTGATCTCGCCTTTTACAAGCAGAATACTTCCAACCAGCGCAACGGTTCCAATGCCAAGCTTCAGAATCATCTGTGCCGAACATACATAGGCTGCGTTCTTAAACTCCAGCACGATTGCATTTTTCTCTACGGCCTTGATTTTCTTGTTCAGGCCTTCCATGTACGTCTCTGTCATATTGTTGGAACGCAGGTCACGGATCGTCTCCAATCCCTCCTGAATTCCATCGAGACACGAAAGCTTATATGTCATCGTCTTCTTCTGTACAGACTTCAGTCCCTTTCTCGAAGTCAGCACGATGATAAATGCGATCGGCATCACCCATACAGCGGCAAGTGCCATCTTCCAGTTGAAGAACAACAGGCCGATCACAATGATCGTTGTGGAGATCATCGAACCGATCAGCTCCGGAATCCAGTGGGAGCTTCCGGTCTCCAGCAATGCACAGTCTGACATGATCGTATTCGTCAGATCCGACAGATCCTTCTTCCCGAAGAAGGAAAGCGGAAGTCGTCGAAGCTTCTCGGCAAGCGCACGTCTACGCACACCACTTTCGACATAGGTTGCAAAGAAGGTCGCATTATATTGGAAATACGTTGTAACTGCAACAAGCACAAATACAACAACGATTCCGCCGATGAAGAAGCCAAGCTTATCCTTCGGCACCTTGCCATCAAGCAGATACGAGGTAAGCTGATACAGAAGACCAACCGGCAGCATCAGCACAAGGTTCGCAATTGTGACTGCCACAAACGCTTTTATCATGTTCTTTGCACCGTTTTCGGACAGTGCGTATTTATGTTTCAATTTCTCGATCATGCGGTTACACCTGCCTTTCCTACCTGCCAGTTCACAGACTTGTTATATTCATTCCACATGTGTGTGTAGATACCATCCTTGGCTACCAGCGCGTCATGAGTACCGGACTCTGCAATCTTTCCGTCCTTCAACACATAGATCTGATCTGCATTTGTCACAGTCGACAGACGATGTGCGATCATGATAACTGTCTTATCCTTGGACAAATTCTCAAATGCACGCTGCACCTGTCTCTCATTGTCCGGATCGGCAAATGCGGTCGCCTCATCTAAGATCAGGATCGGCGCATTCTTCAGAAATGCCCGCGCGATCGACAGACGCTGCATCTCGCCACCGGATACATACGTTCCCTTTGAACCGATCACTGTATTCACACCCTCCGGAAGCTTGTCGATGATGTCGCTGCACTGTGCCTTCTCCAACGCTTCCATTACCTCGGCATCTGTCGCATCCGGTCTGCCCATACGGACATTTTCCAGAATCGAAGTCTTAAGCAGTTTACTATCCTGGAATACATACGACACCTGATTCATCAGCTCTTTGCTGTCGATGTTCTTCACATCCACGCCGCCGATCTCGATGCTGCCACTCTTGACATCCCAGAATCTCGCAACAAGCGATGCCAGCGTCGTCTTACCACCACCGGACGGGCCAACAAATGCGATATGGGAACCTGCCTTGACAGAAAGCGTGATGCCGTCGATGGCATTTGCCTTTGCCTCATCGTAAGCAAATGTCACATCCTTCAATGCGATGGATGCATCCTTCGGTGTCTGCTTGTTTGCAGCTTCCGGAAGCTCCTTCGCATTTAAGACCTCGTCCATTCGGTTCAACGCATCCTCAACCATCATCTGTGATTCGCCTGCATATGCAACCTTCATCAGTGTTGTGGTAAGTACCGAAGTCACCAATATGTAGAAGATCAGATTCAATACGAATTTGTCTGTGACTGCATTTCCGCCTAATGTATAAGCAGCGACGATCAGTGCTGCGAAAATGCCGTTACAGAATACCGTAAATCCGATCATCGGAATCATCATGGATTTCGTATAATCGATCGTCCATTTCTCATATTCATCGATGGCTGCCTTAAACCGCTTGAACGAGAAGATCGTCTGACCAAATGTTTTCAGTACCGGAACGCCTCGCACATACTCTACGGCCTCAGAGGACATCGTCTCCAGCGAGTTCTGATACTGCTTCATATCCTCTGCCATCTTCGGTCCCATCATCATCGTACCCATGATGAGAAATGCGAATACTGCCGGGATCAGGCTGATCAGTCCAAGTCGCCAGTCAAAGCTTGCCATCAGCACGAGCAGGCCGATCGGCGTTGCTCTTGATACGACCTTATCCGGCAGGTTGTGTGCCAGAAATGTCTCTGTCGCTGCGGAAGAATCCATAACGATCTTCCGGATCTTTCCGGTACCTTCTGCCTCCACGTATCCAAGCGGAAGCTTCATGATGTGATTCATCATCGCAGTACGCATATTTGCCTGCACACGGAATGCTGCCTTGTGGGAACACATCAAAGCTCCGATATAAAGCACCATTGCAAGCAGGGCAAATCCAACTGTCTGCCATCCATAGGATGTGATATGTGTTGCTTTGGAATAGTCCGGTCTTACTTCCAAGACCTCTTTTATGATGCGCCACACATCATAAAAAGGAATCAGCGCAACCCATGCACTGATTGCTGCCAAGACGCAGGATGCATAGGATAAATACTTATGCGTTCCGGCAATTTTCATAAGTCTTGACAATGCACTTTGTTTTTTTGCCTTCATGACAAAACCTCCTTGAACATTTATTTTAAGTTAGTTTTCGCTAACTCATGTTTGATTTTTTTGGCAGTGCACATCACTATGCACTGCCTGTTATCATATGTCACCAATCCGTAGGATTGATGACCTGCGCACGCATCCGCGTGCTTCATTTTATTTCCAATCCAAAAACTGATTTCCAGCCTGCGAAATTGAAGATCCGCACGCTTTTCATAAATGCTTCCGCCTCTTCGTACGGCTTGTCGTGTGTCAACACCTCATAGATATACTGCCAGCCGGTTCTGCAGAATACGTGGATGAAAAATTCATCGACTGCCGCATTCTCATTTGCATACTGCTTCGCAAATATGTTGTAATACTGCTCCTCAATCACCGCAAGCTTATCAAAATAATCTTCATATTCGGTTCCATCCGAATGGCAGAACAGAAGCTGAAATTCTTCCTTGTACTGGTAGATATATGCCAACACCTGATCGGTTCCCTCATTGCCTTCCTGTATGACCTGATTCATATCCGGGCACTCGGTTGCCTTCTGCATAGTCTGTACATACATTTCCATCAGACCATCTGCCGCTTCCTGTACGATGGCGGTAAAAAGCCCGCTCTTATCACCAAACCGGGTATATATGGAATTGGTACTGACTCCGCATGCCGCCGATATCCGCCGCATGCTGGCATCGTGGAATCCATAGGTAAGAAATTCTTCCTTCGCTGCCTGAAGCAGGGATTCCGTCACACCGGCTGTCTCACGTCGCATGAGCTGCTCCTTCTCTTTGTTTATTACTGTTATTTTATATTGTTTTATTTTTGATAACGCCGTTATTATAACAGTGTTATTTTATTTGTCAATAGGGTTGGGGATAAAAAAATACATCTGACTTACTTAGACAGATGTAAATAATTTATTACTTTTCAATTTTCTCAATTATATCAGCCAATTTCATCATTTGCCTGATTGTCTCATCATATTCCACATAATCTTCCGAGAAATAACTTGTAATCTCTTGATAGTCTTCGCGAATATTTTTGAGCATCAAAAAAGCAGGTTACTTTTAAACCTGCTTTCGTAAAAAATCTT
Source organism: Lachnospiraceae bacterium UBA5902 (assembly GCA_002431865.1). Lineage (GTDB taxonomy): Bacteria > Bacillota > Clostridia > Lachnospirales > Lachnospiraceae > Coprococcus_C. The sequence goes on along the minus strand of DJEI01000100.1, from coordinate 7,935 downwards.
ATTGTATTTGAATTATCCTACCATCACTTTCAACACGATCATCCCTGCCAGATACACGATTGCCAGCACATACACAACGCCGTCTGCGCGTGCATATCGAAGCGGATGCATCTTCGTTCTCGGTCTGCCCGCCTGATAACAACGTGCCTCCATCGCAAGCGCCAGATCGCCTGCTCGTCCAACTGCGGATGCAAAAAGCGGCATCAGAATCCGTCCGGAACGTTTCACTTTCTGGAACACATTTCCTTCCTCGAAATCCACACCTCTCGCCGTCTGTGCCTTCATAATCCGGTCCAGCTCTTCGATCAGAATCGGAATGAATCGGAGCGTGATTGACATCATGAGCGCAATTTCATGCACTGGTACATGAATCTTCGTAAGCGGATGAAATGCTTTCTCCAAGCCGTCCGTCAGTTCGGTCGGCGTGGTTGTGTATGTCATAAGTGACGAACCTAAAATCAGCTCCATCAACCGCACGACACGGACAACTGCCTGCATGATACCTTCCTGGTAGATGTGAATAAACTTCCACTGAAAATACAGCACTTCCCCTTTCCCGAAGAACACATTTACAATACAGATAAACACCAGCAATATCCAGACTGGCTTCAGCCCCTTGATCATATACCGAAATGGTACCCTGGATATCACGATACATGCAATCAATACTACGCCTGCCACCGCAAATACGATCAAACTTTTGCTGAGAAACAGCCCAATGATGTATAGTAACGTCGCAAATAGCTTCACACGCGGATCCAGATGATGAATCGGAGAATCCGAAGGATAATATTGTCCAATTGTAATGTCTCGAATCATAAATTATCTCCTTGCTTCCTTTCATCCAATCTGTTCTTGGTATCAACGTTTTCTCTTCCTGCAGAACTATTTTTGCAATTACCAAGATAATCGAGCAATTCTTTCTCTCGGATCGCATTCTGTGGAATCGCATATCCGCTTGCACGCAATTTATCTGCCAGCTTCACGGTTTCTGGTACATCTAGTCCGCAATCCACAAGCGTCTCCCGCTTGGCAAATACTTCTGCCGGTCGGTCATCCAATATCTTCTTCCCATCGTCCAGCACAATGATCCGGTCTGCGTATTCCGCCAGATCTTCCATACTATGTGAGACAAGCAGAACTCCGATTCCCTGCTCCCGGCTCATCCGCCGGATTCGGTCGAATATTTCTCGTTTTCCTTCTGCGTCCAGTCCTGCTGCCGGCTCGTCCAATATGATATACTCCGGCTGCATCGCAAGCACACCTGCAATCGCCACACGCCGCTTCTGTCCGCCTGATAACTGTAACGGCGATGCTGTATAATATTTTTCAGGCAGATTGACAAACCGAAGCGCATGCTCCACACGCGCTTTGCATGCTTCCTCCGTCAAGCCCTGCTTGTTTGGTCCAAATGCGACATCCTCCCATACCGTATCACAGATCATCTGATGCTCCGGATATTGGAACACCATGCCAACCTTACTGCGCAGATAATTGCCAGAATATCCCTTTGCATGAATATCCTTACCTTCAAATGTAACCGTTCCGCTGGTCGGTTTCAGCAGCCCGTTCAGAAGCTGGATCATGGTAGATTTCCCGGAACCGGTATGACCGGCAAGTCCGACAATCTCCCCTTTCCCTAACGACAGACTCACGTCGTCCAGAGCAACCTTCTCGTACGCGGTTCCCGGACTGTAAATATAGCTAACGTGTTGCAGGGAGAGGAGATCTTTATCTTTTATTTGGTCCTCTAACTCACCAGTTTTTTGACAACTGTCGGTCTGATTATCATCATGTACCTGCTTTTTCTGTTCCACAGTCCACTCATTTTTTATGGATCTATCGTTTGCATCTATCTTATCTCTTTTTTTACCTGCATCTGCTAGCTGACTTTCTGCACTTCCCATTACCCGCTGAACCCGATAAGAAAGCGGCGACTCCATCCCCATCTCCGCAAGCAGCGCATCCGCTCCGAAGAAATTCTCCGGCGTTCCATCAAATCGCACCTGTCCGTCCGCAAGCAGAATCACCCGGCTCGCAAGTGCCGCCTCTTCCATATCATGGGTGATCAGAATCACGGTCATTTCCTGTTCCTGATTCAGCCGCTGTAACGCTTCCATCACTTCTTTCCGCCCTTTCGGATCAAGCATCGCAGTCGGCTCGTCTAAGACGATATAATCCGGATGCATCGCAAGAATTCCTGCAATTGCGATCCGCTGTTTCTGTCCACCCGACAAATGATTCGGAGCCGTCTTTCTCCGCTTCCACATCCGCACCTGTTCGAGTGCCTGCTTGACACGCGATACGATCGTCTCCGACTCCATCCCCAGATTCTCCGGGCCAAATGCAACCTCTTCTTCCACACTTGCCGCCACCATCTGATTGTCTGGATTCTGGAACACCATGCCGACACGCTGGCGGATCTCATACAGCTTATCCGCATCCTTTGTTCCCATCCCGTCTACCGTCACCGTACCTTCCGATGGACGAAGAATTGCATTTAACTGCTTCGAGAAAGTCGTCTTGCCGGAACCATTTCTGCCAAGCAGCGCGATGAACTCACCCTTTTTAATTGTAAGATCTACTCCCTTTAAGATTTCCTCCGTCGCAATTACATTTCCATCTACATCGCGCTTTTTATATTGAAATCTTACCTGTTCTGCCCGTATCACCGTCCGGTCCTCCATTTTTTTCTGTTCTGCTGCCACTATAGTTCGCTCTCTTTTTCTCGACTTGGAGCAATCAACTTCTTTCTTCCTGTTTTATTCCTACTCCAACTCATTCCCTTTTTCATGACTTGGAGCAATCCATCCCATTTCCCCTGTTTTACTCCGAATCCAACTCATTCCCTTTTTCTCGACTTGGAGCAATCTACCTCACTCTGCCTGTTTTACTCCGAATCCAACTCATTCTCTTTTTCTCAACTTGGAGCAATCCACCTCATTTCCTCTGTTTTACTCCGAATCCATCCACATCTTCTTCAGCCGCGTCTTATCCACTTTCCCGCTTGTGTTCTTCGGCAACGCCTCCAGCGCGATCACGCGCTTCGGAATCTCAAAATCCGCAAGCTTCTCCTTCAACCGCTGCCGCAGATTCTCCGGCACATCCGCGCCTTCCACTGTCACAAATGCACTCACGATCTCCGCCGGCATATCTGCCTCCTTCTCCTTCGGAAGCTGAACAACCGCCGCCTCTGTGATGCCTGCGACTTCCTCCAACGCATTTTCAATCTTCATCATCGACACCTTGCGTCCGCGCACACCGACGATGTCGTCTGTCCGTCCAAGGAAATAGAAATTTCCCTGCGCATCCATCCGCCCGCTGTCCTTCAGCGAATACGGCACGGTAATATTCTCCACGTGAAATGCATTGTCCACGTACATTTCATCATCCTGTATGAACACCCGCACCCCCGGAAATGGTTTGCCAATCAGATTCCGCTCTTCCGTCATATCCGCCGACTTCACATACGTGATATAATTCAATTCGCTCGCGCCATAGTATAATGTAATCTCCGTATTCGGAAATATCTTCTTCAATGTTTCCGCATCGTTTTTTCCAAGGCTCTGCGAGCCCGAAATGATCGTGCGGATATTCGGATTTACGCCCTTAAATACACGAGGCAGCATAAGTAACTTGGACGGAATCAGGTAAATACCATTTGCCCTTTCGCGCTCCATCACCTGTTCCCATTTGCCCGGCAGAAATACATCCTCTGCAATCAGCGTGCCACCTGCCGCAAGCTGTCCCATATACAGATTCAGATTTCCGGTAAATGCAAGGCTTCCCTGCACAAATAAACGGCTGTCCGCATCCACGCCAAACACTTCATTCTGAATTGGGAAGAAATCCGCCCAGCTCTCGAAGCTCCGAAATAAAATCTTCGGAATTCCGGTTGTCCCGGACGTCATCACTGCCATCGCCGCGCGCTCCGGCACAGGCGTATCAAGCAGCGGATCTGTCACCTCTAATTTGCTGTCCGCTGGCACGATGACCGGTACCTGATTCGTTCCCGCACACGCCAGAAATAAGATCAACTGCTTCAAAATCCCTGTCTCGCGAATCGGATACAGATGTTTTTCTGTGAATTGTGGCAGACGCGCTCGTGCATCCTGCACAAGCGCATAGAGCGTTCCATATGTATAGCAATCACCGTTGATGATGATTGCGTCTTTGTCCACTGGTTGTTTTGTCAGATAATCAATATACTGCATGTTACATTCCTTTTTCATCCTGCCGGATGCATGACCTACACCCAGACTACTTGTAATAATTTACACCCACGACCGCAGCAACAACGTATGTCCGATGCCTCCTGCTGCCGCAATGCTGCATACTGCATAGCCCGGTGTCTCCTGCAGCGCCCGACATGCATGTATCGTAATGATACCTCCTGATGCACCGTATGGATGTCCATATGCGAGTGCCCCGCCATACCGGTTGTAACGGTCAATTGCTTCTGGATAGGCACGTGCGAAAAGCGCATCAATTACCGCGAATGCCTCATTACATTCAAATACCGCAATATCTTCCGCCGTATGTCCCGTCTTGGCAAGTAATTTCTGAATGGCAAGAATCGCGGTCTCCGGGCTTTTGTCCGGGTTACCGCCAACCGTTACGGAATCGACGATTTCCGCAAGCGGTGTCAGCTTATGTTCCTTTACATACCGCTCCGATGCCACCATCAAAAATGCCGCACCGTCATGCATCAGGCATGTATTTCCAGCTGTCAGTATCGCTCCGTCCGGCAGAAGCGGCGGTAATTTATCCAAGAATCGTTCACTCATGCGATCCCGGATACCCGCATCCGCAGCAACCCCCTGCACGCCGACCAGATATGGTTCAAGCACACCGGCTTCTCTTGCCTGTTTTGCGCAAGAATGTGATCGCAATACCCATTTATTTAATTCCTGTCTGGTCATCTGCGCATCCACTGCCACACGCTCTGCGCCGCGAATCATCGCATACGGATCATGCTCTCCCGGTGCAAATTTTGCGACGGAATAAAAAGACTCCTCGCCTCCATAGCGTTCATAGTCCGGATGATTCCGGTTGTACGCCCGGCGCGGTGCCGTCGACGAACTATCCACGCCACCTGCCACGATCAGATCTGCCTGTCCGCTTCGGATCTTCGCCGCAGCGATCGTCAGTGCTTCCAATCCCGATCCGCACTGCATATCCACCGTGTACGCGGGAACTGCCTGCGGGAAATGTGCCGTAAGCGTTGCCAGTCTGCCAATATTTCCACTGGCTCCGACACCATTTCCGACGATCACTTCATCGACAATCTGACGTGCATCTTCCGGTACTAGCGCGCAAAGTACCTCCGCCGCAAGCACCTCGGCTGGCAGATGTTTATACATTCCATTTTCGACACCGATATAGCTGCGGCGTCCGTCTATAATATACGCATGTTCCATACAATTTCCTTATCCTCTCGTTTACATTCATAGATCTGCTTTCCACGTTCCGTTCTTGCCTGCACCTGCAGCTTCTCATCCACAAATACCGGCTTCTCGAAGCGGAATCTGCAAATAAATTCCCTGCTATTCTGCATGTCTGTCTGCATCTCATTTTTGGTTTCCGTCTGCACTACTGCCTGCGTCTCTGGTTGTTTTTTCATCCACACGTCAAGCATCCACTCCACCACCAAAAGCCCCGGCACAACTGCATGCGCCATCCGGTGAATCGAGTTCGTATCACCAACAGCATCCACAAACCGAAGGATATCGTGATGCGTAAACGAAATTGTTTTTTCCACGCCTGTATGCATATTTTCTTCTGTCCTGGTTTGTCTGCATAAATCTATCCGCTGTACTTTCGGTTTCTCTATGTTCGTGTTCATGTTTGCTTCTACACCATCTTGTCCACATTGCTCTGTTTCCTGAACATCCGGTTTCACTACATGCAACTCCAGCTGATACAAGATTCCTTCCAACTCCAATTGATTCCGCATAACCGCAAAGCTTGAAGTTTTCTTCACGATCTCGGACTTGCAGGAATTTTGATTTTTGATTTTCTGATTTTCAACTACTGTCAGATCCTTCTCACCACAAAATCCTGTGCTTGATACGCGTTCTCCTGCCATTTCCCGCTGTTCATACACACACGCCCCGATCATCCAGCCATCGTACCCGGCAAGCGTATGAAAATCCGCCAGTTGTTCAAATATTTTTTCAAATTTATTCTTCATTTTCTCACTCAACGTTTCCTATTATATTTCCCAAAGTTTACAATGTCAACTTTACTGTTCGTTTTTAGTTGACATTCTTATTTTCATCTGCTATTCTACATCATGTACCTGCTATGGAATCTCATACGTTCGTCCATATGCTTACCCATAATATGGAACGCGCCTATGATTTTCATAACGATGTATAAATACAATAATAGCATGACTATTATAACAGAAACTATGGAGAAAAAGAAATGGACATAAAAGCAAAAAGCAAATTTTCAACCTACTCAATTGTCATGATGGCACTTTTCGCAGCCATCCTGTGTGTATCTGCTTATATCAGCATTCCGCTGCCAAACGGAACACACATCACACTTTTAAACTTTGTAATCACTCTGATTGCACTTGTATCCCCACTGACAGAATCATTCTTCATTGGTCTGATCTGGATGTTGCTCGGATTGGTCGGTGTTCCTGTTTTCGTTGGTGGACAGGCAGGTCCGGGATATTTATTTGGCACCTACGGAGGTTTTTCCTTCGCCTTTATCTTTATCGCCATTTTAGTTCCGATCTTCCGTGGAAAGAAGTACAATCGTATCCGTTATACTATCGTTGCTATGTTATCCGCTGTTCTCGTTGACGCAGTCGGTTCTTTCTGGATTATGATCGCATCACATTGCAGTATCAAGGCTGCTTTTGTAGCCGGTTTTCTTCCTTTTATTGCACTTGATCTTGTAAAGGCGGTCGTTGCCGCACAGATCGTACCAGCGTTCCGAAAACTGATTTATCTGCGTAGAGATGTCGAGGACGAGGACTAACATAAATCGAGACTCCCTCCCCTTAAAGAACTTGAGCCGCTGCAATCGCAACGGCTCTTTTTCATGTTTCAATCAAATTTTTAATTCTCATAACGTGCATCTATTTTTTTATCCAGCCATATTCCTAATGGAATAAATGCAATCAACACAACCACCATAATCACGATCGTCCAGACAACTGATCCATTTAAGAAATTATCGGTGATCGTCTGCGCTATCACATATGCCACAAAAGCCTGTATGATATTTACAATTCGTTTCATTAGATTACAATTCCGCACATTTTTATCAATCATTTTGCACTGCCCCCTTCCTCACTTACTGTATTGGCTCTGGCTTCGTCCGCAATCACAAAACTCACCTCATACGTTTTTCCCATCGCATCGCCGACATTCTTCACATACTGCTCCAACAGTTCCTGTGCCCGCTGCTGCGCCTGTTTCAACAGGGATTCATCCGACTGGACATTCTCCAGCATATTTTCCTGCGCGGTCTTGATTGCTTCCGTCTGATCGTCCGCATTGATCTTCTCTGCGCCAAGACCTTCACGGGTTGTATAATAGGCGTCTTCATTTAACGACGTTTGATCTACCTTGCAGTTCAGCACCTCTGCCTTCGGCATCGTGATCGTCACCTGATCTCCGTCCACCTGCATATCCAGATTCGCAATATCCACCCCAAGCTTTACGATGCCAGAATATTCAATCCAAAGCTCTGCCGATGTATCCCACCACAGGACTTCCTTTTCCTTCGACAGCTTTGCCACATTATGATAATAACATTTGACTGTTGCCAGCTCACAGATTGCCTGCATCTGCGTAATGCTCAATTCCTTTGTTACTTCTTCACCTTTTTTTCCACATGCAGTCAAAAGCATGGTAACTGCAAGACAAAGGACTACGAACTTCTTCATTTTCTTCATATGTATTACCCGTCTTT
>DJEI01000104.1 GCA_002431865.1 Lachnospiraceae bacterium UBA5902 | reverse complement strand
GGCACCAGCGCCGGAAATGCCAAAACCACAGGCACCAGCACCGGAGATGCCAAAGCCACAGATGCCACTGATGGGGCAGCCGGTACCACTGATGGGTCAACCGATGATGGGACAGATGCCAAGACCACAGGCACCACAGATGCCAAATGGCAATCTGATGGGACAGCTTGGTGGTGCACGTCCGATTCCACACTTTGTGCGTAAATCAACCGGAGAGATCATCAATATTACAAAACCAGAATTTATTATCGGTAAGTCAAAGACAAAAGCCGATTATGCAATAGAGAACAACAGCGCAATCAGCCGGGAGCATTGTATTATAATCCAGCATGATGGAGTGAACTATATCAAGGATAACAATTCTACAAACCATACCTATGTAAACGGGGTAGAGTTGCAGCCGGGTAAGGAAGTACTTCTGAAGCACAAGACAGAAGTTCGATTGGGAGATGAGGAATTCACATTCCTTTTGAGAAAAGGAGAGTAATATGGAGTACATTGCAGCATATCACACCGATGTAGGTACAAGAAAAGAAACCAACCAGGACTCTCTTGCAATCAAGGTTGTGAACACAAAAGAGGGAAATGTAGCATTTGCAATCGTGTGTGATGGCATGGGAGGACTTGCAAAAGGCGAGGTTGCCAGCAAAGAAGTAATCGAAGCATTTTGCAAATGGTTTGATGATACATTAGTGGATGAAATTCAGAATGGAACATTCACAGAGCAGAAGCTGGTAACACAGTGGGATGATATTATCCAGACACAGAATCGTCGTCTGGGCGCGTACGGAGAGGAAAATCATTTGCAGCTTGGCACGACGGTATCTGCAATTTTGTTATATAAGGATCAGTATTATATTGTCCATGTGGGTGACAGCCGTGTGTACGAGCTTACAAAGACCGCGAAGCAGTTGACGAACGACCAGACATTTATTGCAAGAGAACTGGCAGCAGGAAGGATGACCCCGGAACAGGCAAAAAACGATCCGAGACGAAGCGTACTGTTGCAGTGCGTCGGCGCATCGCTGGTTGTTGAACCGGAATTTACAAAGGGAACTGCAACAAGAAATGCAGTTTATATGCTCTGCTCAGACGGATTCCGTCATGTGATCACACCGGAGGAGATTACCGAGAAGATCGGACCGGGTGAGGCGACGGACGAGGAAAAGATGAAATATGGAGCAATATATCTGACAGAGTTAGTAAAGAACCGTGGGGAACGTGATAACATCACAGTAGCAATGGTTCGCACGATTTGATTTAGAGAGGGTTTGCCATGACGAAGGAAGGAACCGTACTAGACGGAAAATATGAAATATTGGCAGAAGTTGGTCGAGGTGGTATGTCCATCGTGTACCTTGCCCGTGATAAGCGTTTAAACAAGCAGTGGGCGGTCAAGGAAATCAAGAACGATGGAAAGAAATCCGCAAAGACGTTGCTTAAGGGATTGGAACGAGAAGCAAATATTTTGAAGAACGTGGATCATCCGGTGTTGCCGCGAATCGTAGATATCATCAACCAGGATGGAACTATCTACGTTGTTATGGATTATATCGAGGGTGATACGATTCAGGATCGATTGAAAAAGGAAGGCGCACAGCCACAGGAGTTAGTCGTAGAGTGGGGGTTGCAGCTTGCAAGTGCATTGAATTACCTGCACAACATGAATCCACCGGTTATCTACCGGGATATGAAGCCTTCAAATGTCATGATCAAGCCGGAGGGCGGTGTAAAGCTGATTGACTTCGGCACAGCAAAAGAGTATGAGATAGAGAACAATGCAGATACAACCGCACTTGGTACGCGAGGCTATGCGGCACCGGAGCAGTTCGGTGATTCCAAGGGACGCGGTATCTATAATACAGATGCGAGAACCGATATCTACAATCTGGGAGCAACCCTGTACCATATCGTAACAGGAAAGAACCCGTGTGAGCCGCCATACGAGATGAAACCAATCCGTGAGTGGAATCCGATGCTGTCTTCCGGATTAGAGAAAATCATCTTAAAATGTACACAGGCAGATCCGAACGACCGTTATCAGAACTGTACGGAGCTGATGTATGCATTGGAGCATTACGATGAGCTTGATGACAGCTATCGGAAGAAGAATAAGAAGAAACTGGGGATATTTGCGGCAACCGCGGCATTGGCAGTTGTATCCGGTATTACAGCCGGAATCGGGTATTCCGGCATGCAGCGAATCAAGCTGAACAATTATAACCAGTATATTGAAAATGGTATGAATTACTGCCGGGAGGAAAATTACGAAGCCGGAACCGCGGAATTTAAGAAAGCAATCGAACTGGACGGCTCGGAGGAAAAGGCCTACGAACAGTACATACAGGCATACATTGATGCCACGAACAAGGCAGAGGAAGCCGGAACCGAGTCCACACTCAATCTGGACGATGCGCTGACACTGGTTTCTAATCGAATCAGCAGTAAACATGGGGGTGTCGAGAAGAACAGCGCGGTGCTGTATAAGCTGGCACTTACATATTTTGAAGAAGAGCGTTCTTACAGTCAGGCAGCCAAATATTTCGGCATGATCGACGAGAAGGATGAAGAATACGGAAAGCTTGCAAGCTTTTATAAGTCTATTTCCGAGCTGCGTTCCGACAGTACTTCGGATGCGTCAGAGCTGATGCAGGCGGTAAATGATTTCGCAACCTACAACGAGAACAACTTTACGAATCAGGAAGCGACGAAGTTTGTAAATTACCGCATTATTGGTGAGATTTACAGTACGAACGTGAGCAAGGATGCGGAGACAAGCATCGCAGAGCATGCAAGTACAGTGATGGAGCAGGCAGTTGCCGATCTGGGCGAGTACACAGGTAATGATCTGGATGAAGAAGCGGTTATGGATTTGAATTATCGTTACGATGATAACCTGATCGTAATCTACGAGCAGCTTGCCAAGGAAAATGCAGATAATGAGGCAGTTGCCAATGGATATTATTCGATGGCAATCAGTTATTGTGAAGATTATATCGGAATCCTGAAGATGAAGGTAGACAACGATCCGGGCATTTCGCTTGGCGGCTCCTCTGTCAATGCGTATAACCAGTCTTATTACAATAAGATGATGACGGAAGCACGTTGTTATGACGCACAGGGCAAGACAGAGGATGCACTCAAGATATACGAAGCCGCAGAAAAGGTCTTCGGCACAAAGAACGAGTGGAGCGACAACGTATATGCGGAGCATCTGGATTATCTGTATCGTCTGTGCGAGGCACAGGAACAGGATCCTCGTTTGTGGGCAAGCAAGATTCCGGATCTGACAAAGAAGCTGATTCAGGTATTTGATGATGGTGGAAACGTGCTTGGTATCGACAGCAACAAGACATGGTACAAACGGAAAGATACGTTGCAGATGTTGAAGAGCGGAAGCTATGATGCCGGGGAAGAAGGGACAGAGTCGCAGGATGCAGGTCCTGATGATGTGCAGTCCACAGAGATGGGAGAGTGATCAGCATGCAAAACGTATATGAGATATGTTTCTATGGCGGCTTGGTACTGGCGATTCTCCTTCTGATTGCGGCAATCGTGTTATTCATCGTATTGAAGATACCGAAGGTGATTGGAGAATTGACCGGAAGCGCTGCGAAAAAGGCAATGAAAGAAATGCAGGATGGCACAGCGAGCCCGGGCAGCGTAGCAAAGAAAGAACAGGAAAAATACTACAACATGGGAAGTGGAAAGATCACTGCGAAGGAAGCGGTTTCTACGCGGGAGGATCGTAAGGCAAATGGTAACGATTCCACCGAACTGTTGGAGAAATCAAAGAAGAAAGAAAAGAAGTTTGAAGAGACCGACATCCTTCGTCCGGGCATCAATGATTATGATACACCGGATGATGGTGAGACAGAAGTACTCGGCTCAGGTGCGGATGATGAGGCAACGGATGTGCTTCGCGATAACTCGGAAGGCGATGATGGAGCCACAGATGTGCTTCGTGACGAGGCAGGAAACGATGAAGCGACAGACGTGCTTCGTGGAAATGAAGAAGGCGACGACGGAGCAACGGATGTACTTCGAAACGACGAAGGCGATGACGGGGCAAACGATGTACTTCGGGGAGACGATGCAGACGATGAGGATGCAACCGACGTTCTGCGGATGGATGATGACAGTGATGCAACTGACGTTCTGCGGATGGATGATGACAGTGATGCAACCGATGTATTACGTGCCGATGATGACGACGAGGAAGGCACAAGCGTGCTGACAACAGGAACATTAGCGAAGAAGGTAAAAGTAATTTACAATATAGTAGTTGTTCATTCGGATGAAACAATAGCGTAGTCAGGCAGGTGAGGAGAAAGATGAAAAGAAATCAAAAGAAAGAAACAAAATCAAGACGGCCGTTGAAGAAACTCATAGCATTGTGGGTTGTTTTTGCGATGCTTGTCGTACCGTTCGCCAACCATGTTGGCAAGAACGACGTCAAGGCGGAAGGTGAAAGTGGAACAGGTGGAGAGCTTGCAGTTTCACAACCAGTGGATATGACTTTGAATACTCTGGAACTATCACTTGAAATGGAGACAGTTTCAGAGGGAAATACACCAGTGAATCTGGCTGTACATAGTGGCGATGCATATGAGACCACTTATACTTTCTTAAAGGAAGCGCAGACGGTTGCCGGTATCAAAATGCCGACAGCAAAAGGGCTTGAAGAAGGGAAAACTGTTAAGTTTGAGTATAAGATATACGGAGTTACAGATCAGGTAGAAAAAGAATGTACAAATGCAACGGCGTTTCCGGAAAATAGTAATGACGTGCTTTTGGATGATGCAGACAAGATAACAGATGCCAACAAGAAAATTGCTATCTATGCATATGTTGGGGGTAAGGCAGATCCGAACGTAAAATCCGTCCTTCAGTATGTAATCAATATCGAATTCGTTGATGTTACCTCATTATATGCGAACGATACACAGTCGTTGGATGAACAGTATAAGATGGTAAATACAGTAATTAACGTTACTTATCCGACTACAGCAATTTATGGCGCAACCTATGGAATAGCATCTAAATCATCAGGCGAAACAGACTGGGTTTGTTCGAGTGAGCAGAAGTTTTCTAAAGTGGGATCAGTTGAAGTGAGATCTGCTTTATATATTGAAGGCTCTCCGGCTACATTGCTTGCATACAGAGAGTTGGGAACTATTCAAGTGACGGATGATACTACAGCTCCGGTAATAAAATCTTGGCTGTTTGTCGCAGTTCAGGGTGATCGGGAGATTGAAAGATTTGACAGTAAAAGTCCATATATAGAAAATAATGTCTATTATGGGATGGAAAACTTTGATTACGTGTGCGGCATACAGGTTGCTGATCTGTCAGCAAACAACGAGGAAGCGACATGGTTTCCGAGGGATGGTGCACTTACTGCTAGTTGTGGAGGGGAGACATTACAAGTTTCTGCTGAAACTCCAGATTTATATTCAATAAAAATTCCAGCAGACAAATTAGATAAGGATAGCGATAATGAAATCAAATATACAATTAAGGATAATATGGGAAATACGCGCAATGGAAGTCTTGAGATAAAGATACATCCGGTAACGGATCATACAACGGTCGAAAGTGTCAAATTCCTGGGCGATGATCAAAGTGATTTGATTACCACTTCTGCCAATATTAAAGATTCCAAGACTGTACGTGTAGTTGTGAAATCAACAAAAGAAATTGGAAAAATTGCGTTGAATGATGGAACACACGATGTTTTTGAGCAGGTGATATCCGATAATGGAGACATGTCAGCGCAACGTGAATATACAGTTACAGCGGACTTTATAGTTCCTCCGGAAGGAACGACTGCGTCAATATCGTATTCAGATTTGAAAGTAAATGTATATGGGAAAGATGTAGATACTACATTGTTATCAGGTACAACAACGCTGCAGACGATATTGTTTGATCAGACAAAGCCGGAGATAACAGAGCCTGTATTACAGGAAAAGACCGGCGATAATGGAACATGGAAAACAGTAGCGACAAACGGATCAGATACATACACAACCAAACTGAACAGTACATACCGCTATGGAGTGAAGGTTACTGATGATGCAAATGGAAGTGGCGTAAATATCTCAAGTATAAAAGCCGGAGATAAGTCATTTGTCTGGGATGAAGCTTCCCAAATGTACATCTATGATATCCGTGTTGATGATTATGCAAATGGAAGTCTGGCGTTAATCGTACAGGCTTCAGACAATGTAGGGAATCCGGCAGACAGTGTTACGCTTCCTACATTGAAGAAGCTGGATGAGAAATTCCGGGTTGATGAGAAGTGTATCCTTGCTTCTGATGGAATCACAGATATTACAGGTGAAGTAGCTTCGGGGAAAACGAAGTACAGCAATCAGCAGATATATCTGAAACTACAGTTGTCTTCTGCGTATGAGATTGACTGGGTTAGACTTATCGCAAATAATAAAATATATGAAGAGTACAATAACGCACAGATTACCAATGCTTGGAATGATATTACACATCGATATACAGCAGAGGTAAGGTTTGCACTGCCAAAGGATGTAAATGTAAACGAAATGATCAATCAGTTGTATGTGGCAGCGGCAGATAAGGGCTCTCGTGAAATCACTTGTCCGGAAAAAACAGCGGATGGAACACAGCCAGACATTGGAAGTATTTTGTATGATATTACGCACCCGTATGCGAAAGTATCTGCAATTGAGGATAAGTGGTATCAGAATTACAGTTTGGATTATGAAATTTGTTCCGGAACATCTTTGGTAAAAGAATCAGACCTTGTAAGTGCAAATTATACATTTAGTAATTGTGAAGACCCGAAAACGGTATCTCTGGTGAAGCAGGAAAGCGAAGAACCGACTTACAGGGGAACAGTGCAAGTTCCGGAATCGTCAGATCCAACAGGTACATTGTTGCAGTTTGCGGCACAGGATATGTGTCAGAATAATATAGCAGGAACAACGGAATACAGAATCAAGGTGGATAAACATGCACCAACGATTCAGTTTGATGTGAATGGAAAGACAGGCTTTGCAAATCCGATAGAAGGAAAAGTTGCAATTGCCACAGCTGTGTCAGATAACCTTACCATTGCGCAGGCAACAATTACGGTAACAAAGCCGGATGGTTCATCGGTTGTGAAGGGACTTTGCAGTGGCATATTAGGTAAGCAGACAATAAGTGACAATTATACCTTGGACAGCTTGCTTGGCTCAGCGGCGGCAGACGGAGATTATACAGTAACCGTCAATGCAGCAGATATGTCTGGACGTGCGACATCCAAGACGATTTCTTTCACAGTGGATAACACAATCCCTGTAGTAACAGCTAAGATTGCAGATGGTACAACCGCTGGCAAGCAGCCGGGCAAGAACTTTGATGGAACTGTTTGCGATTACTTCTATCGTTCCAATGTAACTGTAGAGCTTACTTATGAGGATGAGAATATCGCAGCTTCCGGCGTAAGAGTGACAGATAACAACAATGTAGTAAATGTAACATGGCAGCGGATCGGTACAACCAACAAGTACCGGGCAAGTTATGTTTCAACCGGTATAGGTGCACATGTAATCAAGATCAATGCACAGGATAATGCAGGCAACAATGCGGTTGAAAAGCAGGTTGTATTTATCAAGGATACAGAGGCTCCGAATATCACCGCAGTGATCAATGGTGGTATGATTTACTCTGAGAATATGGGTGCCGTTGATCTGACTTCTGATGCAACGGTTGCATTCTCTGTAAGCGATGCGAATGAGGATGTACATGATTTCAACTACCAGTTGATTAAGACAGTACCGGATCAGCTTCCGGTAACCGCCGATGTATTGAAGACTGATAATCGTGTATTTGGTTATACAGACGAAGCCGATTATCAGGTAAAGGTTTATTCTGTGGATAAGGCAGGAAACCGAAGTTCAGAAAGAAATGTACAGTTCCGTGTTGATAAGACAGCACCGGAGCTGCAGATCACAGGAACCGCTTCCGGTTCTACACTGAACGCAGGAACAACTCTGACATTCAGCATGACAGAGGCATTCTGGTGGGATGCATCCGGTACGATCACAATCACAAGAAAAGCGAGCGACAGCGTGGCAGAGACCGCTTACAAGACCATCGACTTCAAGCCGACGGCACGTGTGACAACGATGACAGAGACACTGAGTGAGACTGGTGAGTATCAGGTAACATTTACCGGAAAAGACCGTGCTGGGCATACGGCTGAGGCAGCCAGCTATACGGTAAGAATTGATACAGGCAAGCCAATCATCACATTGAGCGGCGTGTCAAATAACGACAAGACGACAAAGCAGGTAGAGTTCCAGGCTCAGATTGAGGAAGACTTCTATCTGACAAAGTCTGTAAGTATTCAGGCAACCAGAACATATCTTGATCCAACGTCTTACAAGGAAAAGATAGAGAATCTGCAGATTACCGGATACAATCCGACAGCAGCAACGACGCTGATCCGAAACACATTTACAGAGGATGGTATCTACAAGATTCAGGTAACCTGTAAGGATGCCGCAGGCAACGAGGATACACAGGAGGTTTCCTTCACGATTGATAAGACAAAGCCAGTGATTGATCCAAAGGTCATGAGTGCATATGAGGGAACTCTGACATCCTTTGCATGGGATTACGATCTGAATGACATTATCTACGACCTGACTGTCTGCGATGCACATATGTACTTGAATGGCAGCGAGTATGACGGAACATCTGAGGTCGAGGATGGCGCATATGAGATGAAGATTACAGCTGAGGATGAGCTTGGAAATGCAACCGAGGAGACAGTAAGCTTTAATCTGGATACAAAGGCACCAACCTTTATTGTAACAGGTGTAGAGGATGGCGAGATCAAGAATGAGCAGTACGATATCAATGTATCACTTCAGCTGGATGAGGATATTCTGGACGAGGTGACGCTCAATGGTTCTCCGGTTGAAATCAAGGACAATGCGGCTGCGATTACAGTCACACAAAAGGGCAACTATAAGCTTACAATGAAGGCGCATGATGATGCCGGAAATGAAGCAGAAAAGACGATCAGCTTTACATATGGAGAGAAGAGTCACGTACTTCTGTATGTATTGATCGGCGTTGGCGTTCTCGTAGTACTTGGCGGCGGAATCGCAATTATTCTGGCAGCAAAGAAGAAAAAGAATGAATAACCGGTGATAAAACCGGGATATACAGGTAGGAGCATGGAAACATGCTCCTGTTTTGCTTGCAAACGACAGCCTGGCATATTATAATCAGAAAAGCGAAAATGGTAACAGGGAAAAATGGTAGGAGGTTGACGCATGGTAGACGTTGCGATGCTGACGAAGCAAGGGGGAAGAGATCACAACGAGGATTACATACGGAAAGCAACATACGAAGAACAGCTCTGCCTGATCTTGTGTGATGGGCTTGGCGGGCATGCCTGCGGGGAAGTGGCATCGGAGCTGGTCGCAGAAAGCATAGCAATGACTTTTGAAAAACAGGGCTACTATGCCGGATTTTTCAAGGATGCATTGGAACAGGCACAAAAAGAATTGTTGGAAGAGCAGGTGCGGCGGGACTTGCGCAACTCCATGAAGACAACCGCAGTTGTGCTTGTGATCACGCCGGAAGTGATACAGTGGGCGCATATTGGAGACAGCCGGTTGTATCGGATTTACGAGAATGGAACAAAATATCAGAGAACACGGGACCATAGCCTGGTACAGATCCTGTGCGATACTGGAGAAATCAAGGAATCCGAGATCCGCACGCACGAGGATCGGAATAAGCTGCTACGTGCGATGGGCGCACGGTGGGGGACGAAAACGTATGATATCAGTGCGGTTGTGGAGCGCGGAGAGACGCAGGCATTTGCGCTGATGACGGATGGTTTCTGGGAGTATGTCTATGAGGAAGAGATGCTTGCCACATACAGGGAAACATTCTCTGCACAGGCTTGGTTAGATGCAATGCAAAAATACGTGCTGAAGCGGGCAGACATGACAAAAACGGATAATTATTCCGCAATCGTCGTCCGCGTGGAGGAATAAAGAAGATGTTTCGAGCAGTTGTATTTGATATGGATGGTGTCATTACAGACACAGAAAAATTATATCGGAGATTTCAGTTGGAGGAAGGCAGGAAGCTGGGAATCCCGGATGATGTGATGGTCGTTGCCTGTGAACGTATTGCAGGCGGCACGAAGTATACGAATAAGAAAAGCTTTGAAGATGTCGTCGGTATGGGAATCGATTATTTTGATTTCCGGGAAGCGGTCGTGAACAAACTGGATGCACATATCCGGGCACACGGCGTGGAACTGAAGCCGGGCGTGGCAGATACATTAAAATATCTGAAAGAAAAAGGCGTTAAGGTGGGACTTGCGACATCTACGGTACGCGAGCGTGCGACAGGATATCTGAAAGCGCATCATATCGACCAGTATTTTGATGAATTAGTATTTGGTGATACGGTGGAGCATGGAAAACCGGCACCGGATATTTATTTAAGAGCGTGTGAGATGCTTGGAGTAAAACCGGAGGAGGCTGTTGCGGTGGAGGATTCAATCAATGGAATCCTGTCAGCGGGACGTGCGGGCATGTATCCGGTTATGGTGATTGACCTGATTGAACCCAATGATACAACAAAGCGGTACGCAAAGAAGGTATATGAATTTGGACGCATCGACCGTCTGAAGGAGTTAATATAGTGTCGAACGAGACCACTATGTAGATGGAAGATGTATGTAGATATGATTCTAAAACAGACCGTTGAAGCACGCTGGCACTTAACGAACGTAGTGAGTTTAGTACCATTGCGTGCTGAACCGAGCGAGAGCGTGTCTGTGTAGAATCATATCTACATACATCTTCGGAATAAAATATATCTCGTTCGACACGAGAATAATATGGAGGATAGAGAGATGAGTAACATGAATTTGCTCGTAGTCATTTTAAAGCACGAAGACCTTGTGAGCGAGATCTGTAAGGAACTGGTAGAAGAAGGGATTCACGGAGGTACGATCGTTGATGGTACCGGTATGGCAAGTATCGTTGAGAAGATGGATGATCTTCCGATCTTTGGAATGCTTCGTTCCATCCTTGCAGATGATGACGATCATGAAGTGGCAAAGATGATGTTCTTTGTTGTGGATGATGAAGAAATGAAGAGGGCGCGTAAGACGATCAATGAAGTGGTCGGGCTGGACAAACCGAACACCGGAATTATGTTTGCACTTCCGGTATCATTTGTGGAAGGTTTGGGTGTGTAATCATGGATTTGAATATACTAACGTATTTGGGAATCATGCTGCTTGCGGCTCTGATCGCAGGCAAGATTGTCAAACAGATGAAGCTGCCGAACGTGACAGGATATCTGGTAATCGGATTGTTGATCGGTCCGAATTGTCTCGGAATCTTAAGTGAAGAACTGATTGACAGTATGGACTTGCTGACGGAGCTGGCACTTGGATGTATCGCATTCTCCATCGGCGCGGAATTTAAGACGACATTCCTGAAGAAAGTCGGAAAGGCACCAATCATCATCGGCGTGACGGAAGGTATGGGTGCGGTAATCGTCGTGGATACGATTCTGTTGCTGCTTGGCTATGATGTGACGTTTGCGTTGGCGATGGGAGCAATCGCATCTGCAACTGCAGCGGCATCTACGATGATGATTGTGAAACAGTATAAGACGAAAGGCCCTGTGACAAATACTTTGCTTCCGGTCGTAGCGTTGGATGATGCAGTTGCCCTGATTGCATTTGGACTTTCGATGGCGGTTGCAAATGTCATCAGCTCCAGTGGCAGTGCTCCGATTGGAAAACTGCTGATAGATCCATGTATTGAGATTCTGGGCGGGCTGCTCTTCGGAGCCGTACTCGGTGTGATTATGGCAATCCTTGTAAAATTCTATACCGGACGCGGAAACAGATTGGCAATCACGCTCATGATGATCTGCCTGTGTGTTGGTGTTTCGGATATGGTGGGCTTTTCTTCCCTGCTTGCATGTATGATGCTTAGTACGATTTTTGTAAACATTTCAAAGCAGAGTGACAAGATTTATGAACCGCTTGACCGGATGACGCCGCCGATTTATATGATGTTTTTCATTTTGTCCGGCGCATCGCTGGATGTGAAGGTTATCGCGTCTGTCGGTGTGGTTGGTGCTGTTTATGTTGTGGGACGAATCGTCGGAAAAGCACTTGGCGCTGCGTTTGGTGCGAAGATATCCAAGGCACCGAAGATTGTGCAGAAATGGCTTGGCCTGACTCTGGTGCCACAGGAGGGTGTTGCAATCGGACTTGCAACCTCTGCCGGAAAATCTCTGCCGCAGTATGCCGCACAGATCCAGACAATCGTGTTGTGTGGAGTCGTAATCTATGAGCTGATTGGACCGATCATCACGAAGCTTGCTTTAAAGAAAGCGGGCGAGCTTGTGGAGGAGCCACAGAAGAAAACCAGTGCGAAAGCATAAAGAAGTGGAATAGAAAGTAATAAACGCAACTCATTTTTCATATATATAACCAAAGCAAGCGGGTATGGCGGTCTGCCACACCGGACGAATGGGAGTCTATATGGAAAAACGGGTTGCGTTTTGTGTTTTAAAGGCACTGGCTGCGGCGTACATTGTGACCGGGCTGCTGCTTTTAGTTCTGGCATTTGCATTGTATAAGCTGGGACTCAGCGAGAATGTCGTAGAACTGGGCGTTGTATTTATCTATCTGCTGTCGAGTGCCATCGGCGGATTCTTCATTGGCAAATGCATGGAAGTAAAGCGGCTGTTGTGGGGAGTTTTGCTCGGATTGTTCTATGCAGTGATCCTGCTTCTTTTGTCTTTGATTGTGCGTGGAAATGCGCAGGGAATCATACATTCCGGGCTGCTTAACACATTGATCTGCCTCGGTGGCGGGGCAATCGGTGCATTTCTGTCATAAAACATGGCAGAAATGCGTATTTACAGGTAGAATGTAAAAAAATAATGATGACAAATGACGGCACATGTGATAAAATACCCATTAATAATGCTAGTAGGAGGCGATAAAGATGAAGAGAATCAAAACTTTGACAGAAAAGACAATGAAGAGCACTGTAGTTAAGGGTGGTTGCGGCGAGTGCCAGACATCTTGCCAGTCAGCATGTAAGACAAGCTGTACAGTTGGTAACCAGAGCTGTGAGAACAACTAATTACAGATAAAGGAAGTGTAAGACATGCGCTTCGCACAAGAAAAGGGGATATCCTGCGATGTCCCCTTTCCTTAATGAATAAGAGAAATAGGAGTGACTAAGAAAGTGGTACACCAGTACAAGAACAATGGGTATAATATCGTGCTTGATGTGTGCAGCGGCTCCGTACATGTAGTGGATGACCTTGTATATGATATGATTGCGATGTACAAGGATAAGAAATTCGAAGAGATTGAACAGGCAATTTTAGAGAAGTATGGAGATACCTATAGTAAGGAAGATATCAAGGATGCGTATTCCGACATTTCCGAGTTAGAGGAGAAGGAACTGTTATTCACCGAAGATGTGTTCAAGGATGTCATTATCGATTTTAAGAAGAGAAAGACCGTAGTCAAGGCACTTTGCTTACATATCGCACATGACTGTAACCTTGCCTGCAAGTATTGTTTCGCAGATGAGGGAGAATATCATGGTCAGAAGCGGGAGCTTATGAGCTTAGAGGTTGGTAAGCAGGCGATTGACTTTTTGATAGAGAATTCCGGCAACCGTGTGAACCTTGAAGTTGATTTCTTTGGCGGCGAGCCGTTGATGAACTTTGATGTGGTGAAGGAAATTGTAGCATATGGACGTAGCAAGGAGAAGACGGCAAATAAGAACTTCCGATTCACCCTGACGACGAATGGTATGCTGTTAAATGATGAAGTCATTGATTTCTGTAACAGGGAGATTTCGAACGTTGTATTGAGTCTCGATGGCAGAAAAGAAACCAACGATAGGATGCGGCCGACCAGAAATGGTAAGGGCAGCTATGACATTATTGTGCCGAAGTTCCGGAAGTTCGTAGAGAAGCGCGGCGATAAGAGCTATTACGTGCGCGGTACATTTACGAGGAACAATCTGGACTTTACGAAGGATTTTGAATTGATGACCGAGCTTGGGTTCAAGGAGATTTCCATTGAGCCGGTTGTTACACCGGATGAAAATGATTATGCGATCCGTGAGGAGGATTTACCAACGATCTTCGAGCAGTATGACAAGCTGGCAGTCGATCTGATCCGCCGGCAGAAGGAAGGAAAACCAGTGACATTCTTCCATTACAAGCTCGACTTAAATGGTGGTCCGTGTGTGTACAAGCGTCTGTCCGGATGTGGTTCCGGTACGGAGTATCTGGCAGTGACACCGACCGGAGATCTGTATCCGTGTCATCAGTTTGTTGGACACGATGAGTTCAAGCTGGGCGATGTGTTCCATGGCGTAGAACGAAACGATATCGTGGAAGAATTCAAGCTTTGCAATGTCTATGCGAAGGACAAGTGCAAGGATTGCTTTGCAAGATTTTATTGCAGTGGCGGCTGTGCGGCGAATTCGTATCAGTTCCATGGCAATATATTAGACGCATACGATGTGGGCTGTGAATTACAGCGGAAACGTGTCGAATGTGCCATTATGATGAAAGCAGCTCTGGCGGATGACGAAGAATACGAAGCGGCAGAGTAAAATAAATGAAGGAGAGACAAAAAGATGAAGAAAACAAAAAGAAAAGCAGTCATCAATCTGATTATTTTCTTCCTGCTTCTGGCTGGCGGTATCTATATGGCAATCGCCGGTGTAGGACAGAATGAATCCGGTAAAACTGCGAATGTTCCATTGGGACTGGATTTGCAGGGTGGATTATCCGTAACCTACGAGATTCAGGATGAGAAGCCATCCAAGGATGAGATTGATGCAACCGTTGATAAGCTGCAGCGAAGAGTGGATGCGTACAGCTCGGAAGGTGAAGTGTATCAAGAAGGTGATGACCGTATCACGGTAGAGATTCCTTTGAACACAGAGAAGGTAGATGCGCACGACGTATTGGATCAGCTCGGTCAGCCGGGACAGCTTCTGTTCCTTGACTCTGAGAACTATACGATCTGGCAGCAGAATCAGACCAATGGTACAAATGATGCGTATGAAGCAGTCCTGACTGGTTCGGATATCAAGAATGCACAGGCAGGTGTGGATGACAGCGGTACAGTCAAAGATTATGTCGTACAGCTTCAGTTTACAGAAGATGGTGCGCAGAAGTTTGCAACGGCAACGGCTGCCAATATTGGAAAACCAATCTACATCATTTATGATGGAGCCGTTGCAAGTGCTCCAACTGTACAGAGTGCAATCACAGATGGTAATGCGGTTATCAATAAGATTTCCAGCTACGAAGAGGCAGAAAGCCTTGCATCGACAATCAAGATCGGTGCACTTCCTCTGGAGCTGAAGCAGATTCAGTATAATATCGTTGGTGCAAAGCTTGGACAGAAAGCAGTATCAACAAGCTTGATCGCCGGCGCGATCGGCTTTGGATTGGTATGTATCCTGATGATCGTACTGTATCGTTTCCCTGGATTTATTGCCAGCTTGGCACTGACAGGTTATGTCGTATTGATGCTTTTGATTCTGAGCATCCGTCACATCACACTGACACTTCCTGGTATTGCAGGTATCATCCTGTCGATCGGTATGGCGGTGGATGCGAACGTCATCATCTTCACACGTATCCGTGAGGAGATTTCCGCAGGCAACGGTGTGCGTGCGGCAGTGAAGGCAGGTTTCTCCAAAGCGCTTTCCGCGATTTTGGATGGTAATATTACAACTTTGATTGCAACCGTTGTTTTGATGATCCTTGGCTCTGGTAGTATCAAGGGCTTCGCCGTTACATTGATGCTTGGTATTGTCCTTTCTATGTTTACCGCATTGTTTGTGACAAAGATGCTTTTGAATTCGTTCTTAGAGCTTGGTGTGCAGAACCCGAAGATGTATGGCAGGGCGAAGGAGCCAAAGATTCACGGATATGTGAAAAACTTCAAGTTCTGTGCAGCTGCTTCTTTGATCGTGATCATTACAGGACTTGCATTCCTCGGTGTAAACCATTCAAGAATTGGCAAGTCATTAAATTACAGCCTGGAGTTTACAGGCGGTACATCAACAACTGCTACTTTTGCAGAGGATGATGTATATACACTGGAGCGTGCAGAGTCTGAAGTTGCACCAGCCATTGCACAGGCAGTCGGCATTGATGCAGGAACGATTCAGATTCAGACAGTAGAAGGAAACAATCAGGTTATCTTCAAGACATCCGAGCTTACAGAAGAGCAGAGTGCAAAGATTGACGATCTGTTGAAATCACAGTTTAAGGCAACAGAGGTGGACAACCAGAGCATCAGTTCCACCATCAGTGGTGAGATGAAAAAGGATGCAGTTATAGCGATTGCAGTATCTTCTGTATTGATGCTTCTGTACATTGCGTTCCGGTTCTCAGATGTGAAGTTTGGTGTCAGTGCGGTACTTGCTCTTGTACATGATGTATTGGTTGTATTTGCAGCATACTCCATCGGAACATTGTCTGTTGGAAATACATTTATTGCATGTATGCTGACGATCGTAGGTTACTCGATCAACGCGACAATCATTATCTTCGACCGTATTCGTGAGAATATGCGGACACAGGATAGCAAAGAAAGTCTGGAAGAGCTTGTCAACAAGAGTATCGGTCAGACATTTACAAGAACAATTTATACATCCCTGACAACCTTTATCATGGTATTTGTATTGTTCGTGATGGGTGTAACTTCTCTGAAAGAGTTTACATTCACATTGATGCTTGGTATCGTGTGTGGTGCTTACTCATCTGTATGTATTACCGGACCACTCTGGTATTCAATGAAGAAGAAATTCGCCAAGAAAAATGCATAAGAAAAATGAGGTGGGGCTGTTTCGGCAGCCCCATTTTTAAGTGAAGAAGAGAGGAACACAGACATGTCAGAGTACAAAAAAGAAGAATGGCGGGTGAAACAGCCAGCCGCAGATATCCGTGCGCTGGCAGAGCGGTTCTCGATCAGCCCGATATTGGCACATATCATCGTGAACCGGGAAATCACGGAGCCAGGTGCGGTTGCGTGTTATCTGAGCGACGATTTGGCATACACCCATGATCCGGCGCTGATGAAAGATATGGACAAGGGCTGCCAGATTATGAAAGAAAAGATTCGGGCAGGGAAGAAAATCCGTATTATCTCCGATTACGATGTAGATGGCATTACATCGAATTATATTCTATATCAGGGACTGCGGAAGGCAGGGGCAGATGTCTCTTATGATATCCCACACCGGATCATGGATGGCTATGGGATGAATGCACGGCTGGTGGAAGCTGCTTATGCCGATGGCGTGGATACAATCATCACCTGTGACAATGGAATTGCGGCAGAAGCAGCGGTTGACCGGGCGAAGGCACTTGGCATGACGGTGATTGTCACGGATCATCATGAGGTTCCCTGCGAGGTGACAAAAAATGGAGATAAGAACTACCTGTATGTGAAGGCAGATGCCGTGATCGATCCGCACCGCCCGGATTGTGCATACCCTTACAAGGAATTGTGCGGTGCAGGTGTGGCGTACAAATTCATCCGGCATTTATACCGGGTGATGGAGCTTTCATGGGAAGACAAAGATGCCTATATGGATATCTTGGCGCTTGGTACGGTATGTGATATCATGCCGCTCACGGATGAGAATCGGATCTTTGTCAAGCATGGATTGCGGAGATTTACAAACAGTACAAATATTGGAATCAATGCGTTGAAGAAAGCGTTAGGTCTTGACGGTAAGCCAATCGAGGTGCATCATTTAAGTTTCCGGATCGGTCCAAGTCTGAACTCGACCGGACGGCTGGAAAGTGCGAAAGAGGGTGTGGAGCTGTTGCTGACTGATGATCTGGCGCGGGCGGAAAGCCTGGCACAGGACATGGCGAAGCTCAACGAACTGCGGAAGGAGATGACCGATCGCGGTGTGCGGACGGCAACGGACTGGGTGCGAAAGGATATTCGCATGATTCCGACCGAAGATGGTGTGAAAGAAAAGGAAATCGGGGATGATAAGGTTATCGTCCTGTATATGCCGGGTATCCATGAGAGCATCGCGGGACTGATCGCGAGCAAGCTGAAGGAAGCCTTTTACCGTCCGACGCTTGTTTTTACCGATGCGGAAAATGGACAGGAGCTGAAAGGTTCCGGGCGTTCGGTTGAGTCATATAATATGTTCGACAAGCTCTGTGAACATAAAGATTTATTTGTGAAGGTCGGTGGACATCCGATGGCGGCGGGCTTTACGATTGCACGTGAAGCACTCGAACCGTTGCGTGAAGCGTTAAACCGGGACTGCAATCTGGCAGACGCAGATTTGGTCGAGAAGCTGTATGTGGATGAATCCTGTGCCATCAAACAGCTGACATTGCCGCTCTATGAGGAACTGGCAAAGCTGGAACCATACGGAACTGCCAATCCAAGACCTTTGTTTGGTATCGTGAAAATGGGTATCCAATCGATTAAAATGGTTGGAAATGAGGGGCAATATGCACGTTGCACGTTTGTCGATGGCAATGGTTCACGCATAAACGGCATGGTATTTCGTGGAAAAGAGCTATTGGATAACATAAAAGTGTGGTTTGGAAACGAAGAATGTGATAAAATATTGAGGGGTTTACAAAACCATGCACTGATTGATATTCTGTACCATATGAAGAAGAACGAATTCAATGGAACCGTTTCGATTCAGATGGAGCCGGTATCAATCCGAAAAAGCGTATATTATGAAACATCAAAATAGATCATAAGTGGTAGGAGGAGCGCAAATGAAGAGTGTAAAGGATTATATCATCAGTATTCCGGATTTCCCAAGTAAGGGGATTATATTCCGAGATGTGACAAGTGTACTGGAAAGCCCGGAAGGGTATGCACTGGCGATTGATGAGCTGAACAAGCTGTTAGATGGAGTGGACTATGATCTGATCGCAGGTACAGAGTCGAGAGGATTTATCTTTGGTGCACCACTTTCCTACGTCAATAAGAAGGGATTTATCCCGGTTCGTAAAAAAGGAAAGCTGCCACGTGAGACAGTCGAGATGAGCTACGATCTGGAGTACGGTTCTGCAACGATTGAGATCCATAAGGATGCGATCAAGCCGGGCGACAAGGTTGTACTGGTCGATGATCTGATTGCGACAGGCGGTACAATTCAGGCAGCAGCCAAGCTCGTCGAAGAGCTGGGCGGTGAGGTAGTAAAGATGGTCTTCCTGATCGAGCTGACCGATCTTGGAGGAAGAAAATTGTTGGAGGGCTACGATGTAGCATCTGTTGTACAGTACGAAGGTGAGTGATTTTTATGGCGGATACAACCTATAAGATACCACATGATACACTGAAAAAAGAAATCAGTAAACCGGAGGATTTTACGCCGCCGGAAGAATTGTATAAGAAATTGATTGCCACAATTCGCACGTATCGTCCGACGACAGACCTGTCGGAGATTGAGAAAGCGTACAAGATTGCAAGTAAGGCGCATGAGGGACAGAAACGAAAGTCCGGGGAACCATATATTATCCATCCGCTTTGTGTGGCGATCATTCTGGCAGAGCTGGAGCTTGATAAAGAGACAATCGTAGCAGGAATCCTGCATGATGTTGTCGAGGATACGGTCATGACGCGCGAGGAGATTGCAAAGGAATTTTCGGAAGAGGTTGCTTTGCTTGTCGATGGCGTTACGAAGCTGACACAGCTCGATCTGTCACAGGATAAGATCGAGGTTCAGGCAGAGAACCTGCGTAAGATGTTCCTTGCGATGGCGAAGGATATCCGTGTCATCCTGATCAAGCTTGCCGACCGTCTGCACAATCTGCGTACAATGCAGTACCAGTCACCGGCAAAACAGATCGAGAAATCGCGTGAGACGATGGATATTTATGCACCGCTCGCACACCGTCTTGGTATTTCCAAGATCAAGGTCGAACTCGATGATCTCTCCATGCAGTATCTCTATCCAGAGGTATACAAGAACTTAAAGGAAGAGATTACCACGCGACTGAATGCGAGCGAGGATTTCATTGTACAGATGGTAGAGCAGGTCAAGCAGTATATGAAGGAAGCTGGCATCGAGGCAGAGGTAGACGGACGTGTTAAGCATCTGTTCTCTATCTATAAGAAAATGATCACGCAGAACAAAACGCTTGACCAGATCTATGATATTCATGCAATCCGTATCAAGGTCGATACGGTGCGGGACTGTTATGCGGCACTCGGAATTATTCATGAAAAATACAAGCCAATTCCGGGTCGTTTCAAGGATTATATCGCAATGCCGAAAGAGAACATGTACCAGTCGCTCCACACGACATTGATCGGACCGGGCGGTCGTCCGTTCGAGATTCAGATTCGAACCTATGAGATGCACCGTACCGCAGAATATGGTATTGCTGCCCATTGGAAATACAAAGAGGGCGGCAGTGGTAAGAACGATAACGAAGAGCAGAAGTTAAGCTGGCTCAGACAGATTCTGGAGTGGCAGACGGATACGACCGATAACAAGGAATTCATGAATGCCATCAAGACGGATCTGGATCTGTTCTCAGATCAGGTGTATGTATTTACACCGGCAGGAGATGTCAAGAATCTTCCGGCTGGTTCGACACCGATTGATTTTGCATACAGCATTCATACGGCAGTCGGAAACAAGCTGATCGGTGCACGTGTCAATGGACGTCAGGTGCCGATCGAGACAGAGCTTCACAATGGAGATCGCGTGGAGATCATCACATCGCAGAACTCCAAAGGTCCAAGTATGGACTGGCTTTCTGTGGTTAAAAGTTCGCAGGCAAAGACGAAGATCAACCAGTGGTTCCGCCAGGAGAACAAGACAGATAATATTCAGCGTGGTAAAGATGCGATCGCTGCATACTGTAAGACCAAGGGCATTGTGCTGTCGAATCTTTTGCGGCCGGAACTGCAGGAAAAGGTAATGAAGAAATACAACTTCCTGACATGGGATGCCGTGCTTGCGTCCATCGGACATGGTGGACTCAAAGAAGGACAGGTTGTCAACCGTCTGCAGGAAGAATACAAAAAAGAAGAAGCGAAGAAGATTACAGAGGAGCAGATTGTCGACAAGATCAATACACCGGGCAGAGGCGAAAGCCACAAGCATGCCAAGGGTGGTATCGTAGTCAAAGGCATGGACGATGTCGCAGTGCGTTTTTCACGCTGCTGTGCTCCGGTACCGGGCGATGAGATCGTCGGTTATATCACGCGTGGACGTGGAGTATCCATCCATCGTACCGATTGTGTAAATGTTCTCTGTATGGATGAATTTGACCGGAAGCGTCTGATTGAGGCGGAATGGTCTGAGGATCTGCTTCAGAATCAGAAGATGTATATGACGGAGATTAACATCTACGCAAACGACAGTAAGGGACTGGTGTTCTCCCTGTCGAAGATCTTCAATGAGGAGAACATCAACCTGACAGGTATGAATGTCCGCGTCAATAAGCAGGGCAAGGCGACGGTTTCCGTGAAGTTTGAAATCCGCTCGAAGGAGCAGCTCAACAAGCTGATCGCGAAGATACGGAATGTAGAGGGAATCATCGATATCGAGCGGACGACGGGTTGATTGTATGAATTAACGTATTGGTGGAAGAGTTGAACACAACTACGCAATTCCATGCAGACGCGCTCTCGCTCGGTTCAGCACGCAGTGGTACTAAATTCGCGACAAAGAGCAGTCGCTCATTAAGTGCCAGCGTGCTTCAACGGTCTGCATATGAATTGGTAGAATGTGTCCAACTCTATCTACGAATTGTGGTAAATGCAGTAATTTGTGAATATATATGCCATGTTAATCGTTACTGTATAAATATGTTTGAAACTTAGAAGTCCTTGATGTTCTGAGAATATTCAGCAATGTTTGAACACGATGTTCAAACAAGCCGCCACTGAGCCATGGATGGTGAATTGGCGGCGGTTGCGTACGATATCGATACTTGTAACAGAACATCTAGTACTTTTTAGTTTCAATACATCTTATACAGAAACGATTAACATGGGAGATATTCACAAATTACGGGTTACCGCAATCGTCACCTTGAAAGGAGATATATGGGAAAGATTGAGATTACGAAAAAAGTGCTTGGTATCTGTGCGACGAATTGTTATACGGTAGTTGATACAGAGACGAAGGAAGCGCTTATTATAGATCCGGCGGATCGCGCAGATGTGTTGATTCGCGATTGGAAGAATAAAGACGTGACACCAACGACGGTGCTGCTTACACATGGACATTTTGACCATATCGGGGCGCTGGCTGGCGTGAAGAAGGAGTATCCGGATATCAAGGTGTATGCGGCAGCGGAGGAGAAGGAAGTTATGGAGAGTCCGGCTCTGAATCTGTCATCGTCATTTGGTGCAG
This sequence comes from Lachnospiraceae bacterium UBA5902, assembly GCA_002431865.1. GTDB lineage: Bacteria > Bacillota > Clostridia > Lachnospirales > Lachnospiraceae > Coprococcus_C. The sequence goes on along the minus strand of DJEI01000104.1, from coordinate 1,919 downwards.
CATTTACGGCGCAGGCGGACATATATCTGGAGGATGGCGCTGAGATCGAGGTGCTTGGAAGAAAATGTAAGTGCCTGTTAGTGCCGGGACATACGAAGGGTGGTATGTGCTACTATTTCCCGGAGGAAAAGGTTGTCTTTACTGGAGATACCCTGTTTTGCTACAGCGTCGGAAGAACGGACTTTCCGACGGGCGATGCGAAGGCACTGGAGAATGCAATCCGCGAGCAGTTATTTACACTGCCGGATGATACACTCGTGCTTCCGGGACACGATGCACAGACAATGATTGGAAAGGAAAAGAAGGGCAATCCTTATTTCTAAGATGATACTGCTAGACCAGAATAACCAATTATATAACAATGACCTGCGGGCGATGATCATGGCGTTTTATCCGGGGGTGAAGATCGTCGAGGATGAGAGTTTGTCCGATGATTTTGATCTGCGGCTTTTGATTCGCTATGAGGAAGCGTATACCATTCTGACTGTGTGCAAGCACGGACATGAGTGTGACAAGCCGGATGATCTGCAGGAGGTGCCGGAGCTTCCAGCGTATAAGGATAAGCTACTGATATCGACCTGTGGACTGCGGGCGAAAATCCTTATTGATTACCGGAATAAAGCAGAGTTCCGGAATGTGTTGAAGATGGCATCTTACCGGCTGCTCGGACAGTTTGCAGATCGGAGACTTCCGTGGGGTGACCTGACGGGGGTACGCCCGACGAAGATCGCTATGGCGAAGCTTCTGGAGTATCTGGCGGAACAGGCAGATGAAGCTGGCATGAACGGACAGGATGCCGAGAAGCATGCTGATCTGACATCTGGAAGACAACAGGAAATACACGACAGAATCGTACAATATTACCGCGATATCTATGATACAAGCGTACAGAAAGCAGAACTAGCAACGACAGTGGCAGAAAATGAACATCGTTTGGTAAAAGGAATTGATCTCGACAATGACTATTGTCTGTATGTCGGGATTCCGTTTTGTCCGAGTCGTTGTCTGTATTGTTCGTTCACTTCGTATCCGATTGGAATTTACGCGGAGAAAGCAAAGACGTATATTGATACATTGTGCAAGGAGTTAGCCTATGTAGCAGAACAGTATAAACACAAACGGTTAGTGGCGATCTACATTGGCGGCGGAACGCCGACGTCAATCTCACATGAACTGCTTGCGGTGTTGTTGCAGCAGATTCAGACTGTATTCCGGCTGCAGGAACCGGAGGCTGCTGATGGGCTTGTGGAGTTTACCGTGGAGGCGGGACGCCCGGACAGTATCACACCGGAGAAGCTAGCAGTGATGAAAGAATATGGCGTGACGCGTATCAGCATCAATCCGCAGACGATGAATGATGAGACGCTGCGGACAATCGGACGTGCGCATAATGCGAAACAGGTGAAGGAAGCATTTGCGATGGCACGACAGGCAGGCTTTGATAATATCAACATGGATCTGATTATGGGACTTCCGGAAGAGACACTGGACGATGTGCGCCGGACGATGGAGCAGGTGGCGGAGCTTGCGCCGGATAACCTGACTGTACATTCGCTGGCACTCAAGCGGGCGGCGCGGCTGAATATGTTCAAGGAAGACTATAAGGATTACAAGATCATCAACACGCAGGAACACATGGATCTGGTTGCGGACTGTGCGGCGCAGATGGGGCTTTTCCCGTATTATCTGTACCGGCAGAAAGGCATGGCGGGCAATCTGGAGAACGTCGGTTATGCAAAAGAGGGCATGGCAGGCGTGTACAATGTGCTGATTATGGAGGAGAAACAGACCATCGTGGCGTGCGGAGCGGGAGCTTCGACGAAACGTGTCTGGGCAGATCCGAATCCGGACGGCACGCACCGGATTGAACGTGCCGAGAATGTCAAGGATGTAGCACAGTATATCGCAAGAATCGATGA
>DJEI01000007.1:12442-13285 GCA_002431865.1 Lachnospiraceae bacterium UBA5902 | reverse complement strand
GGTCTTATTCTCATCTGCGGTCTGTGCTGCATCCATGCCATTGAACCATCTTGCTTGATTCCATTGCTCACGGTCTGCTTCTCTCCAAGAAGAAATATAGCTGTAGCTTTTATCCCTGTTCGGAATGCTTGGTATCCAGCCATGCGTGAAAACATAGTGTTCCGTCTCAAAGTAATCAAGCATCGCTTGGATAATCTCTTTGTAAAACGGTGTGTCTTTCGCTGCATCGGCAAAATCATAATGGCGTATAGATGCCATCACTGGATCAAAGCCCGTTAACTGGAGTGCAGTATCATAAGTTCCGTTTGATTTGTGATAGCTATATGGCATCCCTGCATCCGTGGTCACAAGCTCCACAAATAGGTCCTCATGGTTTCCACGAATGAGAATTATCTTGTCTTGCTCCATCTGCTCCAATATGAACTGCTGAAGCTGTTTCGCCTCATGCCCTCGATCAAATAAATCTCCGAGCATGATTAACTTATGAGGAGTTGTATCGGAAAAGAAGCCTGCCTTTTCCAAAGCAGACTTCATCTGCGTATAGTATCCGTGAACATCGGAGATAACATAGTAGCGCATAATCCCTTATTCTTCGCCTCTGTTTTCCTTGGATAGTCTGTCGGCCAGAATCAGCTCTTTCATCTTAAAGCAGAGCCATTCATCAATGGTCAGATCAAGCTCGGCAAGGGCAATCACCAACAGCTTCATCTCATTCTTATCAATGCCGAAGTTTATGCTTATTGTATCGTAGTTCTTCGGAAGCTGCAAGATATATCGTGCCTCGTTGCGTTCATATCGCCTGAGTAATTCAGGCTGATCCTCAAAAAACTCTCTGACGAAATC
>DJEI01000007.1:12117-12320 GCA_002431865.1 Lachnospiraceae bacterium UBA5902 | reverse complement strand
GTATTCTTCTCTTCCAGAAACTCGCCGGATAAAACATATGTCTTTGAAGTGTCCATCTGGTTTGTCCGCATGATTCCATGAACAAATTGCTTGCTGTTGATCCTCATGACGCATCTGTGATCGGTGAACAGTTTCAGCGGAACTCGGAAAGCCATCACATCATCCTCATCACAAGGGAAAACGCTCAAAGAATCATGGCTGTC
>DJEI01000007.1:5089-12011 GCA_002431865.1 Lachnospiraceae bacterium UBA5902 | reverse complement strand
CTGATACAGCAGCGAGCGCCTTGCAGCGTCATTTCGATTGGGTACATTCTATCCTCATTCGTTGTTTCGGACATCATCGTCACCTCCATTTCCAATAATCGTGCCAAACAAAGTCTCCCGTTTCTTCTCCTGCTCCTGCATACTGATGGAAGCAGCCAGCTCTTCAGAAACCGTAGCGGGAACAGCGCCTCCGCTGGTGTCCATGTATCCGGATAGTGATTCGAAGCTGCTTCGTTGCTGAAGGGCTTCATAATCCGAATAACTCCTGCCCAACTTCATGCGGATCTCATCAGGATAGTATTTAACAATGCGTTTCTTCATTTTGCCAGTGTGCTTGTCAAAGTACTCCTCCGGCAGCGGATCAAACATAACAGCGGATGCAAGATCAAATACCAGAACCAGCCCTCGCTCAGAATTGGCAAGCCGTCCGTAGACCTTATACCGGCAATCCTTATTCCAGTTCATCATCTTATAAATGCTCTGGACATATTCCGGGCAGGATATAGAACGGTTGACCCACTTATCTTTCTTTAGTCTTGCCCATTCAATCGAAGAGATTTCTTCTTCCGCACAGATGGCCACAACCATTCGCTTTTTATTCTCACTGAGCATAGGAAGGACGTGCTGTACTCCCTCAAACAGCCGGATTGCGGACATACTAAATTCCATTCTGTTTGCACGAATACTCACTGCTGGCTTCTTGATCATGGAGAAGAACATTTTGGGCGGAACGACATAGTCATCGAGAGATTCAAACTCGATGGCATTTTTCTTGCCCAGTCGTTCTTGAACCAATTGATGAATCAGCTCCTGCTCCTTGGGCGTGTACCCTTCGGTTTTATCTCCCGTTATCGAGCTTTCTGCATCAGCGAGAAAGGAAAAATTATCGTTATCCATATTGTCCTCCGGTTACATTGCCTCATAGATTTGTTCTAATTCATCTTCAAGCTCTCCGTGTGTAGGGATTACTCCTATAAAAGGGTTCACTACTTTTGTACCATGGTTGCGAATATCTGCTGAAGACACCACATCAAGGACACGCCCTCGTTGCTGTTTGATCTCATAACTGACACCAACTTGTTCCTGCCAGTTCTCAGGGTAAGCGATTCCTGCCACCAAACCAGCAGCACCGTCACACTCGCTTTCCTTATAGGGAATGTACTTTACGGTTGAATCTGAGGTATCCATAGCATCAAGGTTCTTTTTATCCTTTCCAACCAAGATCTGCGGTTCATCAAGAAAAAAGAAAATGATCCTTTCGCCCCCTCTGACACGGGTCACACCTCTGAATCTGAATTTATACTTTCTCATCCAATCGAGCTTATCATAGACGGCGTTTGAGAATGCGGAAGTACATAGTTGAAGACCTGACTTTTTCGTTTCGTCCCATAGCACCGCATTGGGGTTTGTGGCATTGCAGCTTCGTACTGCGATTACTTCCAGTACCGGGTGGTACAAGAACTCTACATATTTCTGCTGCCCAAGTTTTTCCCAACAGACTGCATTCAATTTCATACTTCTTTGCGAAAATGTAAGCTGCGGATCACTACGGGTCATGAACATGACACCGGGTGCAACCCGGTAATCATTCAGCGTCATGGAAACGACATTGCTGTGTGTTCTGCCGTTCATGATATTTGCCCGACGCTGAAGCTCGCAAAACTCATCCTCGTTGTAAACTTGGCGTGAAATATCCTGAAAAGCCCGATTGTCGATGCCGCTCCATGTCGGGGAGATACTGACGAAGCCTTTCAGTGCTCCACTATCGATCACATAAACATCCGGGACACTTCCGAACTTGTATCGGCTGGCTCGCATCATATGTGCTGCTCTTGCGATTTCGGGAGATACGATACCCTCGTGGTAATGAGGAATATAGGCACCTTCTCTAAGGCCGTCATTTTTCGCCGTCACTTTTTCCTTGTAGTCAATGACGACCCTTTTACGAACTTCAAGATCGCCCCAACGCCTTTCATTCTCCATAATTGCTTTCACCATTGAGGGCGTCCATTCAGTACGGCCTCGAAGTGTTGGCCGTTGCTTCTCCGTCAACACCTCTGCAATTTCTTCCGCTGTGTACCCACACAGAGTAGCAAGGAAAATATACTTAACCGTCTTCGCCTCTTCTTCCTCGATGATAAAGCCACCCTCTATTGTGTGTCGTAATCCGAGCAGATCGGATAGTGGAAACTGTCCTGTGCAAATTCTCTGATCATAAGATAGGATCATGCGGCGGCTCTTATTGCCGGATTCCCATTCTGCAAAGAGGCCTTGCATTTGAAGCCTTTCGTTGATGTTCGGGTCCAGCGTATAAAGGTCCTCCGTTTCAAAATATACGCCTACAGGATTTGATGGGTTCGTCGTTCTTAGTTTCCGCACTTCCTCAATCAGGTCAGAGATGTTACGGGCAAAACGAGACACACTGGCACAAACGATCAAATCCATTTTCTTCTTCGACGCATCTTCCAGCATTCGTTTGAACTCTGGACGCCATTTTTTCGATGTGCCGGATTTGCCCTCGTCACTGTATATTTCCGCCAGATCCCAGTTGGGCGTTTTGGCAATCTTCTCTGTATAGTACTTTGTTTGGTTTTCGATGGAAGAAACCTGCTCTTTACTTTTCGTGCTCACACGGGCATAAACTGCAACACGCTTATGCGCTGCATCTCGAATGGTAGGCGTTGGTTTTGCTGGACGGAAAATAGTCTGCGGCGGAACCGTATAATGCTGGATTCTCTTCTTCGTTTCATACCGGTAATATTCTCGGTCAGCATCCTGCGGACGCCACACCGGAAGCCGCTGGCCTACGATTTCTTGCTCATCGCCACGGATTTCCGATTCCTTGTTTTCATCCTTTGCCATATCCTTATCCGTCCTCCCGTAAGTTTGTAATGGCAGAAACCACTCCATTCAACCACTTCTGATGGTCAGGCGGATTCAGATAAATGTAGTCTTCAGCCATTTTTATCAGTGCCTCACGCTGCTTGTCTGCGTTGAGAATCGTGTTGATGTTGAACTGGTCATCGTCGGTTATGATGTCTACCCGTTCTTCCAGATTAAAGATGAAATGGAGCCAGTAGCAGAACTCTCGTGTGTTTGCACTCAAATATCCTTTGGTTTCTGCAAAAATCAGATTCACTTTTCCATCTGCACAATCCCGCATAAGCCGCAGCATCTCAGGACGCTTGGCCGTTTCTTTATAACCGGTGATGTCGATATAAACATCCACGAGTGTGCCATCCTCAAAATCACCAAACCGTCTTTCAATCGCATTTCGATGAAAGGCTCTTATCTCACGCTCATTGCGCAGATTCAGTTTTGCCCGCTTTACATAGCCACCGATTCGGAAAATCCGCTCTGTATCTGTGCTCACACTCATCGTCTTTGCTTCTTTCCTTCGTTCCAAACATAATCCACGAAGATATCCCAGTTGTTCATGACCTGCATATAGACATCGACTTTGATTTCCTTCGTGCCCCGATCTCCGCACCAAGGTCCGATGACAACTTCCCATTCACATTTACTGCAGTAATAGTAGAAAAGAGAACGGCGCAGCTCCTCAGCGAATGCTTCTTTCTCTGTGCATTTCAGCAAGAGCTTCCGTACTTCTTCTCTGAATCTCCCATGTTCAAATATGTTAAATGGCCGAATCTCATGCCCACTCATACTGTGATAGTAGGCTTTCCAAACCAAGTTCTCCATCATCTCATCTCCCGGTAAACATCATTGGTTATTTGGGTTTTGGCAAACTCCAGTACCAACTTCCGCCAGAACGGTAAGTTGTGACTTGGAGTTCTTTTTTTGCTTTCTCAACAGTACGGCTTCCAACGCCTATATCAGCAAGGCCGGCATATACTTCTTTTGCCGGACGATCCTCACGCTCCAAAAGCTGAACCAGTTTTGCACGAGCTCGTTCCCGCTTGGTTGTTTTTACTGTGATGCTGTCCATGAGTTCTGCGGTATTCAGATCATATTTGCCGTGCCATACGATTCCGCCATGCTCTTTGAACGAGAAAGCAATTGCAGGTCCTTCCGGAGCAAGGCTCGATTTTATCGGATACATGTATCGAATGTCAGGGCGGCTTTCATCTCTTGAGATCATGAGCACACTTCGTGCAATAGCAGCAATGTCGATAGAGCCAAGCCCTCGATACAATGATTTGCTACTGCCGCCTTTGTTCATGTGACCGATGAGAATTACAGCGCATTTGTTGCGGTCTGCAATATTTGCCAGCTTCCGCAGAACAGAGCGCATCTTGGTGGCACTCTGCATATCTGCATCAGGCGGGATAAATGCCTGAATGGGGTCGATAATAAATACACTGGCGTGTGTGTCCTTGATCGCTGTTTCGATTCGACCGTCCTCCAGTGTCAATGCAATGTCGTTGTCTATGATATAAGCTACTCGTTCACAATCCGCTCCGGCCTGCTGGAGACGGGGCTTTATTGTATCTGCAATACCGTCTTCAGCACACTGATAGATCGCAACACGCTTTCCTTTAGCAGGAACACCATCCGGCATAGGCTGTCCTGTCGTAATTCTTGCTACGACATTCAACGCAAATGTAGATTTACCCTCACCGGGATCGCCTTGGAGCACCGTCAGCTTCCCAAGCGGTATATAGGGATACCATAGCCATTCGACAGGCTCAGTTCGGACATTTGCGTAGTATTGGTAAACGGAACCTTCCATTCTAACCTCGCACATTTCTCAAAGCAGATAGGGATCATAAGTCACTACTATTATTATAAGGTGGTGACACATCTGCTTCCATCGCCGTTTCGGCAATAACCGCTTTTCGGTGAGCCATTTTGGCAAAAACGGTGTCCAAGCTCGCACTTTTCCTGCTTTTAACCTCGCAAAAGGGATGCCCACAAAAGTGCGTGCTGCCTTGCGACCTTAAAAGAAAGAGCACCGCTTGCACGGTGCCCTTTCAAGATACAGAGGGCAAAGCTCCTGTCACTTTGCACCTCTCTGTTTAGATTTTCTTATTCCCTGTATGCAGCTCTAATAAGGCAATTGCATCCTGTCTGGCTCGTTCGTCCGCCTGACGCATAGCGCTTATCATTGCAGCTTCTTTTTCGGTTATGCTCGTGTCAACGACCTCATCATTTCCAATTAGATAATCAACAGAAACGCCGTACAGCTTGGACAGCTTCAGAAGAATATCGATGGATGGCTCTCGTTTGCCATTCTCATAACGGCTGTAAACAGATGGCAAGCAGCACAGATAGTCAGATACCTCTTGTACTTTGAGTTTGCGACTGACTCGTATTTCTTTTAGGTTCATGTATTCCTCCGCATTCCGAGATGGTGCGAAGTGACACGAAGCATTTACCCCTGTGGAATATGATACTACCAAAACGGTATCCGGTCAACGAGCCATTTACCGATACGGTAATATATCGCATTCCGTTCCGGTAGTATAATTTAATGTAGAATATAGGAAGGAGGTCATGCCTGTGAACATCAAGGATATTCGCACTCGCAAGGGTCTTACGCAGGCAGAAGTGGCCTCCGCATTGGGCGTATCCTCCGTGGTTTACTCCCGTTATGAAACCGGCTCCAGACAGCCTTCCATTGACATTCTGATCCAACTGGCAGATATTTTTGGCGTAACGGTTGACTATCTGCTGGGAAGGCAGGACATCGAGGACTCTACACTGTCTGAATATGAACTCAGCTTGTTGATCGCATCACGAAAAGCTGATGAGCGAGCAAAGCAAGACGCACTCAATATGCTGCTTGCCCATGCAGTAAAAACGAATCAAAAGGACTAAGAGGAACTGCAAGTCGCAGTTCCTCTTTTTAGTTTCCATTGATCTTTTGAGCAAAGTATCGCTTCCGAAGATAGACAACATCTGTTTGACTGTCCGAATTTATAAATAGGTTTGCCTTAGCGAAGGCTTGCTTGATTTCTGTGGCAAGCGCAATCGGGTCTTTCTGCCGTATCACAAATAACTGTATCCTTTTCGCTTTGCACAGGAAGTGAAGAACCTCCGCAACTTTGGCTTCTCTATCAGTGTCTTTTTGAGAAAAGGCAAACGCAAGCCGCAGTTCCGGGATAACCGCATCGATCCGTGCCCCAATCAGTTTTTCGTCGTCTGTGCGTGTCGCAAGCCCATATTGCTTTGCATACATCGTTACAAGCAGATATGGCAGCTTCTTAAGAAATGCTTTCTCACAGTAGATGCAGCCGGCTCCTTCAACTGCACGGTGAAACACTTTATCCTTCCATTCATGCCCGCAAATGCCTTTCCACCAAACTGGGTATTGTGACAGTCTTGATATCTCTGTGGGCTTTCTTGTGTTTTTGGCAGCATTCCATTCCTGTGCCAGCTCCGGGTCTGTAGTTGCCAAATCGTTATAACCGGGCAACAAAGCGTTTTTCGTGCATACCGGGCATTTTAGCCCATGAACTTTGGATTTGATTACCGCCCTATACTCATGTCCGCAGGTACTACACTTCCACCAGACATTTTTGGTGGAGCGCTCGTTGAAATCTTCCGGCAATAATGTGCCGTTTTTTTGTGACCATTCCAATGCGAGCTGCGGATGGAGCGAAGCTAAATCATTGAATCCCTTCAGCAATTTTATTCCGCTGCAATAAGGGCATTTGCTTCCATAAGCCCGTGTAGATATGAGCGTAAACCACTCATGGCCCTGTTCGCATTTCCACCAAACTTTCCGATTTGCATAAGGCGTTACCTGTGTTGGCTTGAGCGGTGCGTTTCGAGGCGACCACTCCTTTGCAACCTGCGGCAGTACAGTTGCAAGGTCGTTAAATCCTTGAAGGACTGCGTTGTGCGAACAGTAGGGGCAACCAGCTCCCCTGACTCGATTTCGGATTTCTGCGCTCCACTCATGTCCGCAAGCTCCTATCCAAAGCACTTTCTTATGAGAGCCAACACCGATCTCTGT
>DJEI01000007.1:2122-4994 GCA_002431865.1 Lachnospiraceae bacterium UBA5902 | reverse complement strand
GCAACGATTCTGGCGTTACTGCAAATCGGGCAATTCTCGCCGCTTGATCTTGCCTTTGCGCTGGCCTGCCACTCATGGCCACAACTGCCATGCCACCAATATAGTTTTTTAGAACCATAGGGTACATCATCCGGTGAGATGCTGCCGTTTCTTTCTGACCATTCAGCTACAAGCCAAGGTTTCTTATTTGCCAAACTGTTTTCCATACTGTTGCCGCCCTTCCTGCGTACTGCTAACAGTATAAGAAAAACCTCAAAATAAGAGAAATGTGCAAAAAGAGAAAACCCCCTGCAATCGCAGATTTTGCGACCGCAAGGGGGAGAGAGCCATATTATACATTTGCCATTTGCTTGGCTCCGGTTTTCAAATATGTTTCAAAGGCTGTGATTTCTCGTTTCTTCAGGTCGTTCGTGACCGTCACATAAATATCGAGCGTGGTCGTTACATCGGCGTGACCAAGCACAGACTGCACGACCTTTACATTCAGACCGCTCTCGCACATTCTTGTAGCGAATGTATGCCGTAGCACATGGCACGAGAACTTAGGCAGAAGAACCGGATCGGAGTCTACGCCCTTTTTCTCAAGGACCTCGCTGTTACAATCGCGCATGATCCGTTGCAGAGCCTTATTCAGTGTGCCTTGATGCTGCACCTCGCCGTTCCGATTAACAAACACGAAGTCTGAATACCCCTCAATGTGGCTGACACTTTTCATTCCGCACTCCTCTTGGAACTCCTTTTCCATGAGGAATGCCTGCTTCACACCTTCGGTCATGGGAATTTCCCGAATACCGGCTTTTGTCTTAGGTGTATTGATGGAGAAGTAGCAGCCCTTCTCATCTCTGTGGTTGTAGTACACCAGCGTATGGTTCACGCTGATGATGCCGTTTTCCATATCCACATCGCACCAGCGCAGACCAGTGATTTCCCCCACACGCATTCCGGTATTCGCCATAATATAAAAGACAGGATACCAGTGCTGGTATTTTGAAGTTCTGGCCAGATAGCCAAGAAACAGTTCTTCCTGCTCAAGGGTCAAAGCCTTTCTTTTCTCGATTTCCGAACCGTGCGCCATTTTGATTTCTCGAAGCATATTGGCCGCAGGGTTGCTGCGAATCATATCGTCATCGACGGCTATCTGAAATACTTGGTGGACAATATTATGGATGACATCTACTGTAGACGGCTTTAGGACCTTATCGTCGATGAGCTGATTATAGAATCGGCGCACATCCGATTTTTTTACCTGTACCAGCTTCTTCTTTCCGAAAGTTGGCTTCACAAACAACTCATACATATAAATGTAATTTTTCATGGTGCTGTCCTTGATGCCTCTTTTCAGTTGGCACCAAAGCTCATATACATCATTCACCGTGATATTTTTGATATTGGCTTTGATGCCGTCATGCTGGTCAACAAGGATCTGTTCCTCCTGCTCCCGGAGATCTTCCAATGTTGCAGCGTATATGGTATTACGTTTTCCGAGCTTGTCTGTCCAGCGGTACATATAGCTGCCGGTTTTTCTCTGTACCTCTCCGGTGCGTAGCCTGACATGGTGGCTATCAAAGCGAACGGTTGTCTGCCGCTTTTCCTTCTTTTGAAACTGCATAGTCTTCACTCCTTTGCTTTCGCTTTTCTCTTGGCACCATTAAGGATACATAGAGACATCTCGTTTTCCAATGTTGCGAATCAGCCCATATCAAGCAAATCGCATACTTGACTCATACAGAATAGGCCGACTCAAGGTATTCATCGAACTTTTTCCGCTTGATCATTCTTCGGTTTCCGACCCAGATAACATAGTTGCATTCGGGCTTATCGGTCATATCCCGCAGCTTCCTCACGCCGATACCGCTATATGCGGCAGCTTCTTCCAGACTAATGGTAATGCGCTCCCAAACAGGAACGAGATTTTCTTTTTCTGTTCGCGTCATTTATTCCGCCTCCTCGTGTTTCCGGAGATAGGTCACATATTCACTTCTGTTTCGGAACTTGTACCATCTCCAGTTGTATTCCTCCGATTTGAAAAACGCCTTACGGATCGCATCATAGAAATGCTGGATAGCTTTCATGTTGATACCGGGGGTCAGCACCAAGTCGCCGACTTTGATTGCAGCAAGGTCTTTGTGTTCTTTTCTCCACGGAGTATAGAGGAAGGGCTGTGACATCATACCGTTATAGATAGCCTCATCGATAGCTGTGTTGGGATTCAGCCACTTATATAAGCAGATGATCACTTCCTCGACTCGGACAGCGTTCAGACCCTGCATATTCATCAGATCGAAAACACGCATATCAAGGATCTGCTTCAGGGAACGGAAGCCCAAATCGCAAAAGTAATCAGCGACGACCCGATCATCTTTTTCGAGCCACTTTGTCGAGCTGGGGTTGATGTTTATTTTGTTATTCATGTGAATCACTCCTACCGGGTTTTATGAGATTGCCCTCTCACTTTCTCTTTGCCGAATTTTTTTGCGAGATTCCCACAGTTTTTTGCTCGTTTCCAAATTATTTTTCGGAACAGGGAGAATTAGGAGGGAGGAGTCATATTCTTTGGAATGAATTCTCATGCGCTATTGACAAAACTATCATCAGGATGATATAATGTGGTTGTATCATTACAATGATAATGGAGGCTTCATATTATGAGCGTCATTCAACTGCTTCATGGAACCGACCACATCATCGAGGTTCCGGATATTCATATCGGTAATCCGCACAACGACTATGGCATGGGCTTCTACTGTACCCGCGTCGATGAAATGGCTCGTGAGTGGGCCTGCAAAAAGAACACAGACGGTTTTGTCAACAGCTACGACTTTGACACGGAAGGACTGAAGGTGCTGAATCTGTTGGACGGAACGCATACGGT
>DJEI01000007.1:582-1968 GCA_002431865.1 Lachnospiraceae bacterium UBA5902 | reverse complement strand
CCGGCTACGATGTTGTGATCGGCTATCGGGCAGACGATTCCTATTTCCAGTATGCAGAGTCCTTTGTGTCCAACACCTTACCGCTCAGAAGTCTGAACAAGGCTCTAAAGCTGGGCAAGCTCGGTGAGCAGACGGTTGTCATTTCTCAAAAAGGCTTTGATCGGCTGCACTTCGTAAATGCTTATCCCGTCAGCAAGAGCGTCTATTACCCCAAGTTCTTGGATAGAGATACCAAAGCGAGGGATACTTACCGTAAAGAGATCAAGAAAAGCAAGTCTTACCGGGACGACATCTTCGTGCTGGATATCTTGAGGGAGGAGATGAGCAACGATGACCCACGCATACAGCGAATCTTATTTGAATAATGCCAAGGATCGTCTTTCCTCTTTCTTCGACTATGCGATCAACGACTGCAAGCTAAAACCGGATTGGATCACAGCACTCTTCATCAATACCGGCTACGCCGAACAATTTGAACGAGGCAACCCCGCCTATGTCGCAGGGATGTCCGGTGTTGAGCTGGCCCGTGCGGTCATCACAAAGGCATACGGTCCAAAGGAGCTGCCAGCACCAACCAATGCAGAGGACTGCTCCCCTGAATACTGGGCCGGTTGGGCAGTTGCAGAGTACCAATGGTTTACCGGCCGTCGTTTCAAGGACACCTTTGAGCGCATTCCACTTTCCAAGATCATTGGGATGTATTCCGTTTACCACGAGATGGACATTACAAGTTTCATCGATACCATGGAGGAACTCTATAAAGCAGCGGAAGGCGATTCCAACCTGAAGCGCATCCGTGAAAACCGGGGCTTATCTCAGGCAGAGCTTGCAGAGCAATCCGGCGTGAATCTGCGCAACATTCAGATGTACGAACAGCGGGTCAATGGCATTGACAAGGCGCAGGCAAACATCCTCTACAAGTTGTCCCGTGTTCTCGGCTGCAATGTGGAAGACCTGCTGGAAAATCCCATGATGTAATTTCATTCCTGCACCTGCTTCGGCAGGTGCATTTTCTATGTCAAACCACTCGTGTCATCCCAATTTGACCTACGCATTTCCTAAAATTTTCTTCAGCTTCTTCAGTGCATCATCCCTTTTTCTATAGATGCTCGTCTTGGGCATTGCGTATTTTTCCACAAGCTCCTTAACCGGTATTGGGGATTCTGTGAAGAAAAAATCCCAAATGATGGCCCGCTCTTCCGGGGCCAACATTTTCAGTGCAGTTCTGACCCGCTCAATATCCATACGCTGCATGACCGACTCCTCTACATTGCACTCTGTATCTTCGAGAACATCTTCTCCATAGATTTCAGACTCTTGAAAGGTCATGGTGCTGTAAGACATGACTTGGAACGGTGTTTCGGCGTCTCGGCTTCGGATGTACTG
>DJEI01000007.1:0-479 GCA_002431865.1 Lachnospiraceae bacterium UBA5902 | reverse complement strand
CAAGCCTCAAACTTTCCAAAGACGATTTCCCGATTCTTGCCTTCATCCGTTTCTCTCCATGCCGCATACTGGCGATAATCCATGATCAGCCAATTGTCCTGTGCTTCAATCGTGGGGTCCTTCTTTACCAAAAATGTTCTTTTCATTACTGTGATCTCCTTTGAATTTTTGAATTTGGGTGAAAGTCAAAAATTCGGAGATCACGGATATTCAGCGATATAGCAGAGCCACTGGTCGCACATAAAAAGTCCTTTCCGCCTGCTGCGGTCCAAAGGACACAACTACGCTGGCGAAAAGGACTCCCGATGCTGCCTGCCTGAAAAAGGGCGCAGAAATCTAAGGGTACCCATACTGCTTTTTCAAAAGAGTTTGAAATCAGCGTATTTGTATCCTTGGCCCTTGTACTTCAGGCCGCGAATATGTATTTGTGATGTCGGTGAAAAACAAAAAAAGCCACCGACAAGGCAGACCTATAGATC
>DJEI01000058.1 GCA_002431865.1 Lachnospiraceae bacterium UBA5902 | reverse complement strand
AGCTTCTGGATATACGAACGCGATTGGTCAGGTATCTGTTCGGTCAGATATTTGTCCAGTCGCGTGCCGATGTCTGTGGAAGCTGCGTCAATCGTGAATTCGTAGGTTTCCATATTGTAATATCTTATTTTTTTTTCGTTTTTAATTCTTCGGAATCGGAGTCTGTTTCTATCGGAGTATCATTTCCGGTCTCCTGTTTATGCCTGGTTGTTTTCTGCTCCGATTTTGAGAATAACGCATCGATTTCGTGGTCGTGATAGTAAAATGCACACAGTAAAATCAATACGATCATGCTGACAGTCACATAAATATCTGCAACATTAAAAATCGGAAAATTGATCAAACGGAAATCAAAAAAATCCACCACATAATGTAAGGAAATACGGTCAATCATATTTCCGATTGCACCGGATACAAGGAATACCAGACAGACGCGAATCGGTGTGAAGCGCCTGTTTTCTGGAATCTTTGCATAGATGCAGGCGCATACAAGCAACACAGCAACGGTCAAAATCAAAAATATCGTTCTGCCATTTTTGAACATGCCCCATGCGATTCCCGTATTCTGAATGTAAGTCAGATGAAATACATTCTTGATCAAAGGGTGTGATTCATATAATGTAAAAGATGTGCGGACGATAAATTTCGTGATCTGATCGAGCGCAACCAGTAAACCGATACAAAGAATCGGTATTATATAGATTTTAAATTTATGTTTAGTATTCATCCTGATATCTTTCCTGTAATTCTTTCAGTGCCAGAAGCATATCTTCTTCGCTTACATCCATGTCGATATAAGCGTGTCCGATTGTCTCTAACAAGATAAATTTGATCTTGCCGCCAATGGCTTTCTTGTCATTTTTTGTATAGGATACGATTGTTGCAAAATCCGCATCGGCCGGCAGTTTTGGTACATGGTATGGCTTCATGCTGTGAAAGATATCGCGCAGCTCTGCCTGTGTAATATTCCCCTTTTTGTAGGAAATGATACTGGCAAGCGCACATCCGATCATGACACATTCTCCATGCAGAAACTCAAAGTTCATGTATTTTTCAATGGCATGTCCCAGGGTGTGTCCAAAATTTAACAGCGCACGTTCACCCTTCTCAGTCGGATCATTTTCAACAACATTTTTCTTTACAACGTTGCTTTCATAGATCATCTCTCCAATCGTAGGAAGGTCAAGCGAAGCAATCTGTGCTTCGTTTTCCTCCAGCCATGTAAAGTAATTAGCGTTCTTAATCAGACCATGTTTGATGATCTCGCCCATACCGGAACAAAACTGGCGGTTCGATAATGTCTTTAAGACAGACAGATTCATATAGACCAGCTTCGGCATATGGAAAGCACCAACCATGTTCTTATAAGAGTCAAAATCTACTCCGGTCTTACCACCAATGCTGGAATCGACCTGAGATAACAGGCTGGTTGGAATCTGGATAAAATCAATCCCGCGCAGATAGGTGGCTGCTGCGTATCCGGTCAGATCACCGACCACACCGCCACCAAGGGCAATCAGTATATCATTTCGATCGAATTTTTCTTCAATCAGATGAGTGTACAGGTTTCTGACAACATTCAGATTCTTGCTTGCCTCTCCTTCCGGAAAAACAAAGGCTGTTGTATATGTGCAGGCATCTTTGATAGAAAGTAATATAGCATCCAAATACAAGGATGCTACATGACTTTCGGATACCACACAGATTTTGCGGTTACTGTAGCCAAGTTCCTTGATCATACCAGGAAGGGCATCAAAGCTCTCTTCATATACGATATCGTAGATTGGCTTATCATCAAGATGGACAGTTAAATTCTTCATGGTAACTCTTCTTTCTGTATGTAATACGATATTTGATTAGATAAACTCAAAACCATCATCGTCGGTCTCGGCATCATCGTCTTCGCCTTCTCCGATCAACGCTGGTCCGTTGTTCTTTTTTGCTTCTACTTCACCTTCGATGCTCTCTGCAGATTCTTCTGTATCTGTTGCATCGTCAGATTCAGACAAATGAGAGATTGTTGGAATCTCATCAATATCTGGCTCCTTTGGAGCAGGCTCCGGTTTTACTTCCGGTTCCGGCTTTCTTTCTGGCGCTGGAGCAGGCTCTGGTTTTTGTTCAGGCTCTGGACGCGATTCACGCTTTGACTCTGGTGCAGGCGCTGGTTTTGGCTCCGGCTTTGGGGCTTTGGCTGCCTGAGCAGCGGCTTCCCTTGCTTTCTGAACAGCAGCGGCAGCCTCGGAACTTCCGACGGTTGCACGTTTCATTTTCTTCCGCTCTTCTGCAGAGTTCGCAACCTTTAAGGAAGACTTCTTGTCCTCTGTGCTTTTTCCCTTGGAATCAAATGGATTATAATCTTTCTGTTCCTTTGGTTTAAACGGATCAACAAAATTTTCACCGGCACTTAACGACTGAGTATATACAGCACTTGTGCTGGTCATATCACCATTGCCATATCCACCGTTAAAACCACCCAGTGTTGATTCATCACGTAACTGGGGATCTCCGGTATAGGCACCGAAGCTTTCACCTGTAGATGTAGAAGCCTCTTTTTCTTCACCACCTATGAGTGCCCATGCGCGGTCATCAATCATAGAAGATGGATCAAAATCCTGTTCGCCTAAAAACTCAAACTGCTTTTTCAGCAGCGAGCAGAAATTAGATTTATAAGCAGTGTATTTTGCTTCTATTAATGCAATCTCATCTTCCAGATGCTCTAAACGTTTTTCCGCATCAGATACAATGCTGCTTGCCTGAATTTTTGCATCACGAATAATCTCCTTTGCCTCTTTTGTAGCATTGGAGATTGTTTCTACAGTATCTTTTTCCGCACGCTTCAAGCTTTTTTCAAGATGTGATTCCTTGGAACGATAATTTTGTAATGTATCATTTAATATGGAGACCTTCTCTTTTAACTCCGCATTTGAACGATACAAGGATTCATAGCTTTCCGAAACACTGTCAAAAAATGTGTTTACATCCTTTTTGTCGTAACCCAATCCGACATGGAATTTCTTCTGTTGAATATCAACTGGTGTAAGCAACTTTCCAACCCCCCTATTCGTTTAGTACTGTACGTATGGTGTCAGGGCATCCTGACCAACCAGTTCCTCTCTCAAATCCCCGGATACTTCGATATCCTGTGGTGTTGCAATAAATATGTTGGAAGATACCACATTCAAAGAGCCTCCCATTGCATAGCATGCGCCACCGACATAGTCGATGATCCGCTGTGCAACCGCAACATCTAAGCCTTCAATATTAATTACGATTGTTTTGTTTGCACGAAGGAAATCAATAACGGACTGTGCCTCATCTGTTTCCTGTGGTTTAATTACAAATACTTCACTGCGGTTGCGGAAGTCTGAGTTTCTGCTGTAAGACTTCTGGGAATCTTTGAAATCGACAAGTTTTCCGCTGGATGAGCCGCCTGAAGTGCTCCGATGTGTTGGCGATGGCTGCTGTGTAGCTGCCTCGTATTTGGAAGCAGAACGTGCAGCAGTTTTGCCGAAAGATGGCTTTGACTTTGTTGCACGCGGTTTTACATCTTCGTAATCATCGTCGTCATCGTCATCATAATCATCGTCATCAAACAGATCATCATCGAATTCATCTTCGTCATCATCTATATTTTTGACTTTGAAAAAATCAAGAAAACTCTTTTTACCTGCATCCTTTGCCATAACCTTATTCTCCTTAATTAAATATTATAATTTCGCGCACCGAAAATGGCGGTTCCGACACGAATCATAGTCGCGCCCTCCTCGACGGCGATTTCATAATCATTGGTCATTCCCATTGATAAAACATTCATATCAATATTATCAATGCATTTGGATTTTATGTCAAGCGATAATTGGTGCATTTTACGGAAATAAACACGATTTTCTTCTGGATTTTCCACAAATGGAGCAATTGTCATGAGTCCCATAACATGAACATGCGGCATATCCTTGATCGCATCAATCAAACCATAAACCTCGTCTTCCCGGATTCCAAATTTTGTCTCTTCCTGTGCAATGTTAACTTCGATAAGAATCTTTGCGATTACACCTTTTTTAGCAGCTTCTTTCTCAATCTCCCTTGCCAGATGTACTGAATCCACACTGTGGATCAGACATGCCTTATCTACAATATATTTTACCTTGTTTGTCTGCAGATGTCCGATTAAGTGCCAGTGAACCGGTTTCGATACATGTTCGTATTTATCAACCATCTCCTGCACTTTGTTTTCTCCAAACTCCACCACTCCGTGTGAGATTAATTCCTCTACATCGGATAATGGTTTGGTTTTGCTGACTGCAATGATCGTAATATCCTGAAAATTACGGCCGGAGCGTTCACACGCTTTTTTAACATTTGCAACTACCTGTTCATAATTTTCGTATAGCATTTTAATCAAGACCTTTCTAATTTTTAATATATAAGCTGATTTTCTGTGACACTTTGTGCATCCAGCACGATGTTATCGTAGGCTTTCAGTTCTTCGCCACTTTCAATCAGAACGAATTCATCAATTGTTTTAATTACAGTTACCCGGCGGAATTCGGCGATACCCTGATTGGCAAAATAAACACCGGTCAGTGGATATAATTCTAACAGGGATGCTGCGATCGTGGCATTCGAAGTAATATTGACCAGAATGTCAGAATCCTCAAAGCCCTCTGGATCAACATAGGCGTATTTCTCGTCTGTCTTATAGATCTTTGGCTGCATCTGCTGTATGGTCTTGTTTCCGTTGTCATCGGTCCGTTGCAGATTGAGACGGTTTTCATTACTTTGGTTGCTGCCTGCAGACAAATAGCTGAGTGGAATCCGATAGACCTGCTTTTCTATAAGTGCAGACGAAGGGATCTTCAAACCACTCTCATCGGACTGAATCAGTTCCACAGTCACGAAACGCTCAGACAGATAGTTCGACATATATTTATCGATAGCTATATTAATATAAGAACCATCGGAACCTTCAATAATTGTAAAAGGCATCGTAATCGTAAAGTTCGAATTGTTGATACGGAATTTCACATATGACTGCCCATCTAGTTCAGCAAGCTGATCCTGTGAGATTGGTGCAACGATGTTCCACTGTTCGGAGGGGATGATCTTCACGATAGTGGAACCGGCTTCTGCATAATCCCCGGATTTCATCGCCTTTTTATCGTATCCGGCTTTATCAAAATCGGAAGCCTTGATCTTTTCAGAAATCTGATAATTCTCATATCCATCGATGTAATATGTTACAAGCCCGCTGTCTGGGGCACTGACCGAAGACAGTCCGCGTCCAGAGGCACCTGCCTGTTGCATCAGTACTTCGTTTGTCAGTTCAAATACCTTGTTATTTGCACTTGTTTCAAAGCTGTACGCGTTGTAAAAGGTCACATCGCTGTATGATAACTTGTAAGAAGATATCAGGGAACGGATGCTTGCATAGTCGTTGCTTGACAACAGTGCGTTGTAATTGCTGTCAGAATTATTTTCAGTATTATAGATTTCTCCGGTTTCATCGATTGTACATACGGTGGAGTTCTTTTTTACTTTTTCTCCATCGGTAATATAGTAACAGAGATAACCGGATTTCTGTGTGTTTACGATAACCTCGTCACGGATTGCAAGTCCCTGTAAGGTAATATCATTGCTGACATCGCCTTTGCTGACCTGATAGATCGTAACGGATTCTTTGCTTAGCGAAGATACGACGCTGATCACGACATACAGCAAAACAGCTGCAATAACTATGGTTGCAGCGTTTGCACGTATCTCTTTATTCAGTTTTATAATACGGTTTGGCTGATTCATATCCTCACCTGTTTGTGCGTATTTTACAGTTTACAGACAACATTGGCTGCATACTCTGCTGGTAACATGGATTCTTCCACGGCAGTACTGATGACAAATGTAACAGTGTATTTTTCAGAAATCTTATCAATCTCTTTCAATGCAGCGCCAAGTGCATCTGCCTCGATGCTACACATCATCATGAAGTTATCCAAAAAGATGTGAGTTACATTATGGTTGGAAGAAATCAGTCCCTGAATAAAGCCCATAAAGGCATCTGGGGATTGAATATCGTACTCGTGCAGATTGACGAGCCGGATGACATTAGAAAGTTCATACATATGCTTGTTGCTCTTATCAATGTAAATAATAGAACCGCTAGTACGCTTGCTTTCGTTGTTCGCTCTTTCCACCATTTTGCGTGTTTTGCCGTTTCCCTTTGCTCCAATAATTAGTTCCAGCATCTCATGTCCTCCTTAGTCTGTTAAACATAATAAACGTATAATAGAATTGTATAAGTCCGCTTTGGAATTGCCGGATGATGCGACAACTACATAGTCCTTACCGTCCTTGGTCAGATACATGGCAAGACAGTTGCCAGCTCCATCGGTCGTTCCTGTTTTCCAGGATTCCAGATGGAAGGTCGCTGGCAGAGACACTTCCCCCGTAACAAATAAATTCGTTGCGGTACTCTCGGCATCAATTGCTGCGCCATTGGAATCATAAAACGTATAAGTATATGTATCAAAACCATCAATATCCCGCAGGATCTGATGATTGTGGACTTCTTTTACAATGAGGTACATGTCATATGCGGTCGAATAGTGATTCGGATCGTCCAGTCCGTGTGGATTCATAAAATGAGTGTTTGTAGCTCCGAGTTCTAAGGCTTTCTGATTCATACGGTCACAGAAGCTTTGGACATCTCCACCTACATACTCTGCCAGATACAGGGCATAATAGTTGTTGGATTCTAACATCAGCCCATACAACAGATCTTTTACGGAAATGGTATATCCACGATGCAGCTGGCTGGGGGCAACATCTTCTGCTGTCAGATCATAGTTTTGTGTGATCTCAACCATATCATCGAGTGAAATGGTTCCGACTTCAATGGCATCAGCCACAACAACTGCAGTCATCATCTTCGTCATACTTGCCGGATACATACGTTGATGTACATTTTTTGCGGCAAGTACCATCTGGTCGGATTCATTGATTAAAAGTGCGTAATAGTCTTCGGGAAATAAATCCGCCTGGGTACGGTCGTCACGATAAACGATCGTATCCTTCTGATGAAAATCGACATTGTCCGATTGATGAACCAGATGGTCAATCACGTAAGTTGCCGAATCAACATCAGGGTATGCTGTCTTTACGTGATTATTGACAATACAGACAATAGATACAAACAATACCAACAGTACAAGTATTATTAAATTCCTGGTTAAATATTTACTTCGCATAGTTTCTTTAGTGCTTAAACAATTCACGCCAATCTAAGTCACCACGATCCAACGCTTTGATCAGCAGCTCCGCTGTTGCAAGGTTGGTTGCAAGTGGGATATTGTGGATATCGCAAAGCGAAAAGATGTTATTGATATCTACATCGTGACTCTTCTTGGTCTGTGGATCGCGTAAAAATATCATCATGTCCAGATCATTGCTCTCGATCATGGCACCGAGCTGCTGCTCTCCTCCGGTATGTCCGGCAAGGAACTTGTGAACCGTCAGATTGGTAACCTCTTCAATCATACGTCCTGTCGTTCCGGTTGCATAAAGTTCATGATGAGACATAATCCCCCGATAAGCGATACAGAAATTCTGCATTAATTTTTTCTTCGCATCATGTGCGATTAAACCGATGTTCATGTACGGTTCTCCTTAAGTAACATTATAGTCTTCCCTAGTAGCTTGTTTTTTGCATACTGACATTTAGCACCACTCCGATTCCAATCGAGATACTGATCAGGGAACTGAGTCCATAGCTTATAAACGGAAGAGGCAGTCCGGTGTTTGGTATAACGCCGGTTGCAACACCGACATTGATAAATGTCTGATAGGCAATCAGACAGCCCATTCCGGCTGCAATCAGCATGCCTTTTGTATCTTTTGCATTTCTCGCTACATGGATACATTGTAACACTATTAACAGTAGAATTGCAATAATTATTACACTTCCAACAAAACCAAGTTCTTCACCGATAACGGAAAAAATGAAGTCTGTCTGCTGCTCTGAAATGAAATTTGCATCCTTGACCGTGGCAATCGTTGAAGTATTTAAGCCTTTTCCGGTAAGCTGCCCGGATCCGATTGCCATAACGGAATTATTCTGTTGTGTATAATCGGAGCCGTATTGTCCCGGATAGATAAACTGCAGAATTCGGTTTACCTGGTAATCACGCAATAAGTGCTGGTTTGGACGCTGGATATACCACAGGAAGCTTCCTGCAAGTGGAACAAATACAAGCAATGCAATTCCGATAATCTTATAGCTTAATCCTGACAGATATAACATTGTAACAAGAACCATAGCCAGACATATCGTTGTGGACAGATCTGGTTCTACTGCAATCAGTGCCAGCGAGAATCCGATTAAAAGCACAAACAGACAAAGTCCCTTAAATGTATTGATCTGTTTATCTTCTTTCAGCTTGTCCAGAAAGGTTGCTGTAAATAAGATCATAAGGATCTTGGAAAACTCGGATGGCTGAAACTGGATACCTCCGCTTCCACCAATCATGATCCATCTTTTTGCATAATTGACTTCCACACCAAAAAAGATAACGGAAAGTAATATCACAGCGTTAATGATGAAAAACACACGGTAAAACCGGCACACAAAGTCATAATTTAATAGCGAGACAAAAATCATAATGATAACGCCAAGCCCAATACCGATTGTCTGTTTGAACGTGAATGAGCTGTTTGCACTGTTGATCATAACAACGCCACAGATCATGGCGATGATGACGGTGATCAATAATTTAAAATTATAATCTTTGAGACTGAATCTTGTGAACATCATTATCCTTCTTCTTTAACCAGCCGAACAAGCGGCTCCTTTTTTCTTCTTTTGCGAGATCCTGCCCGCAGATCCGCATGGCAATGTGGTCGTAGGCACGTCCTGCAACACAGTTTTTTGTTGCAATCGGTGTTCCACGATTACTTGCGATGACGATATTCTCATCGTCGTAGACGCTTCCGATATGGTTGACACCAAGGATCTCTATAACGTCTTCTACAGACATCATCTCGCCCCGCTTGACCATATCCTGTCGTACACGGTTTACTACAAGGTCAATCCGTGGTATCTCGTTTGCATTTAAGATTCCAATGATGCGGTCAGCATCCCGGATTGCAGACACCTCCGGTGTAGTCACGACAATCGCGCGTTTTGCGGCAGCAATCGCATTTTTAAATCCCTGTTCGATGCCTGCCGGACAATCGATAATTATGTAATCATAATCTGGCTTGAGCTGATTGATGAGTTTGATCATCTGCTCTGGAGAGACGGCACTTTTGTCACGTGTCTGGGCTGCCGGGAGCAGAGATAGCGTATCACACTGCTTATCACGGATGATTGCCTGTTGATGGCGGCAATTTCCTTCTACGACATCAACCAGATTATAGACAATTCTGTTTTCAAGCCCCATGACAACATCCAGATTCCGAAGTCCGATATCGGTATCAATCAGCAGAACCTCAAATCCGTGTCTGGCAAGGGCGTATCCTATATTTGCCGTTGTCGTTGTTTTTCCGACACCGCCTTTTCCTGATGTAACAACAATCACTTCACTCATGATAAATCCTCCAGTCTATTTCAGGCTATATACGAACGTATCAGGTTTTCCTTTATATCCAGAGGTCGCAGCACCGTGGAGTGCTCCGATGATAATGATATTGCCCTCGGATTCAACGCTGGCACCTGATTCTACATCTCCGACAATCACGATGCTGGCGGCTGCCTGTATGGATTGTCCGTTCTTTAAGTTGCCTATATAAAATAGACCGTTTTTATCGGAGTAAATTGATTTCTTCTTAGGCTTTTCGATGGAACGTGGTCTGCGTCCGATGCGAATGCCTTTGTCGTTCAGTGTATCGATGATTTGCTGTTTTTCGTCCTCTGTCAGATCCTTACCTTCAAAGGTAACGGTAATCGGTTTGATGTTCGCATAATATCTTCCGGTCGTTTGAAGCTTATCAGAAAGACAGGTAACCACCTGACTTATGGTAGCCTCCGGCGATATAATCAGTCGAATCCCCGCTTTGTTACCTTTCATCATAACGGGACTAATCATACTCCACCTCTCTTTGACTAATCTTGGGACGGCGTTGCATTGCCGCTCATCTCTGCCCCGACTAATTTATCTGGATCATACATGTATGCATAGATGAATCCAGCCAATTCTCTGGCATTGGCGGAGGAATAACCATTTTGGATAACACAGGTCACGGATACTTCCGGACTTTCATATGGTGCGTAGGATACAAATAACGCGTGATCTGGCTTGACTTCACTCTCCTGCGCGGTTCCGGTTTTTCCGGCAACATGAACATTGATCCGGTTGATCAATTCATCGGAGCCAGCCGAATATGCAACCACGTTTCGCATACCCTGATGGACTGCATCCCATGTAGAGCTGGCAAGCTGCACATGGTTTTTCACTTCTGCATGATTGTCCAAAATGATATTTCCCTCGTAGTCGGTTACTTTATCGATCAATGTGAGGTTATAACAGGTTCCGCTGTTGGCAATGGTTGTCACGTAGCGGGATAACTGGACGGGTGCATAGATGTTTTTTGCCTGTCCAATGGCGCTTCGAACGGAGTCATTATCAGAGATATGCGGCTCGATTTCCGGAAGCTCCAGACCAGATTTGTCTCCTAGACCGAACAACTCTGCGTATTTCTGAATCCGCTCAACACCGTAGGCATCGTTGTAGGAGCCATTCTTGATCGCCAGATCATATCCAAGGTTGTAAAAGAACACGTTGCAGGAATGCTGAATACCGCCCACGACATTCAAGCCTCCGTGTGCACTGTTGCCCCAACATTTTGGAGATGGTGTGATTTTTTCAAAAATTCCGTTGCAGAAGTAGATTGATCCGGTGTCAATTACTCCCTCCGTAAGTCCTGCAATTGCGACAAGCGGCTTGTAGGTGGAACCCGGTGCGGTACGCTGCTGGCTGGCACGATTGTATAGAGGCGTTGTCTTATCGGCTAACAGCTGATTATAATAAGCGGTATCCACTTCGTTGGTCAGATAGTTGTTATCGTAGCTTGGATAGCTGACATACGCTTTGACATCTCCGGTGTTGACGTCAGTCACGATCGCTGATCCGGAACAGATATCAAGCGCCAGCATGGCAGGCGTAATCTCCTGATTCTGGATCTTTTTACGCATAAAGTCATAGGCACCATAATTTCCGGCGAGGTACTCCTGATACTCGGTGTCACCGTCGACATTCAAAATTCCCTGATCATACAGAAGCTGTACAACTGCATCTCCGGTTATCATTCCGGATTGTAGCATAACTTTGATCACGAGTTTGTCGAATTCACTGTCTGTGCTTAAATATTCAATAATATAATCGCATAATGCGTTATAAATCTCGTCATTATCATAATAATCGCTTTCAACCTTCAAAGCAGACAGGTCAATCGCCTCCTGGCTGATTGCGTATTTCAGATAATGTTCCAGAGACGTTACATTGTTTGTGTAGTCGATAAACTCCTGATCGTCTTTGTCAATCATGGATGTATGGAAAATATTGTTGTCGCTCAAAACCTCACAGATATATTCCATGTAATGCTGATAGTTTTCATCCAGTTCTGAAAGCGGTGTGAAGGTGGATGTCAAAATAGTATCCAGATTGTCAAGAGTCGACTGTTTCTGGGCATCAAATGCCTGAATCGTTGCTTTCTCAGTATCTGTTGCATCCTTTGCACGCATATCATCCTGTGACAGGATGTTGTTATTAAACAGTCCAAAATAGACATCGGAGATCGGAATGCTGGCGTTTTCCTTGGCAATTACGTTATAGGCAGGTGTCAGATACGATAAAATGATCGATGTAATCTCATCCTCCAGCGTATCATAACAGTATTTCTGCAGATTTAAATCCAGAGTCAGATAGACATCGTTTCCGGCTGTTGCGGGTTTGGATTCCACAGTGTCAATTACTTTTCCAAGGTTATCGACATACATCGTCTCAAGACCATTTGTACCACGCAGATAGGACTCGCAATACTGCTCAATACCGGTTTTTCCAATCATTTCTTCGTTTGCATACTGCTCCTCATCTGAAAGCTCTGCATTTTTTTCTTTCATTTCCTCGTCGGAAATGGCACCGATATAGCCGATGACATGGGCGAAATATTTGGCATCGTTGTAGCGGCGCAGGGATTTGACGGAGACAGACATGCCCGGAAGCTCATCTGCATGCTCGGTGATCGCTGCATTGCTTGTCTCACTGATGTCATAAGCGATGGTAACCGGAACATACTGTTGGTAACGGTTCATCCACAATTTATAACGTACACCGACAATCTTTAAATCCGCTTCTTTGCTATAAGAATCGGACACATCAAATACTTTGGTATTCAGATATTCCATGATATCGTCCGCAGTTGCATTTTTCTGTTCGTCGGGCATAGAATCATAATCGTTTTTTGCATAGACATCCTTCAGGAAATTTTTCAACTGCTGGTCTTTGACTGTAAACTGGAAGTTTCCATTTGCATCAAGCTTGATCGGAAAATCCAAAGTCAAGGAGTCGCCGTTTTTCTCTAATATGGAGATCGTTTTGTCAACAATCTGGTTTTTTAATTCATTCTCGCTGATCTTCAGATTCTTAGCCATCGTTGTCTGTGCGTTGTCATTACTGAAAACAACCGAGTAAGAAAGCTCATTGTAGGCGAGCAGGTTCCCGTTGCAGTCGTAAATATTTCCACGTACCGAATCAATTGTCAAAGTCTTTTTTGACTTGTACACGAAATTCTCCATATGCTCTTCTCCCTCTTTGATCTGCAGTACAAAAAGCTGATGTACCAGAATCGAAAAAAGTACAAGCACGACAACTGTAACCGGAAAAAGACGGCTTTTAACATAGTCGACAATAATCTCTTTAATTGACTGTAATATCTCACGTAACATAGATTACTCATCTTCCTTTAAACGTTTGTTGATCTTTACATAGAGCTTGTAAATGATCACCGTTAACAAAGCGGTACATAAAATCTCTGGCAGAATCACATGCAGAAGGTATGCACCGTAATTCGTTTTATTCTTTAATAAGAAACTGACAATATAGATAATCGTGTTAAACAGAAAATCATCCACAATAATTACGATCAAAGGCAGTAATACATCTTCAATCATGTAGTTTTTGTGGAAGAATCCGTTAATATAGCCAATAAACATGTACAAAAGCATATAGGATCCTAGTATGCTGGAGAAAAATATATCCACCAGCAGACCGCTGCATGCACCGACCAGCAGACCTTCTTTTCTGCCACGCATCAGTCCGAAAGACATTGTGAGGATCAGAAGAAGATTCGGTGTGATTACACTTAAACTGTGAAAGCCAAACACCGTCGACTGTAATACAAAATTTATGACAATCAGAATTGCCAAAGTTATGATTCGTTTCAGTTTATGTTTCATAATTTGCTGCTTCCCTTATATTTGTTTACTCGTGGGAGACGGTCTTTTTTTCTGCCGTAATGACAAGTACATCTGTGATGTTTGAAAAATCAACCGCGGGTGTAATATAGGCAGTCATTGTCAGGTTGTTTGTGTCATAAGAGGTCTTTGCCACATAGCCGATGATCAGACCGGAATGATACAAATCAGAAATCGGCGAAGTAACAACCTTATCTCCGATTGATACGTTAGCGTCTTTATCAATATTTTCAACAAGCAGATAGCCGCTGTCATAGAGGTTTAGATCTCCCTCGACGGTACAGAGCGCATTTGCAGGCATGACCTTCGCACTGATATTGGAATTGTCATCGATGACTGCACGTACTTTGGCGTAATCATCAAAGCATTCCGTGATGATGCCTGCGACTCCATCGCCGCATAAGACGTTGGCACCCTTAAAAAGTCCCTGTTTGGTTCCTTTGTCAATATAAAAGGTAGAAAACCACGAGGTGGAATCCTTTGCAAATACATGGGCAGCCGTCATCTCGTAATCCGGATAGGATTCATCCAGGTCATACAGCTCCCGCAATTCCTGCAGCTCCAGCATTTTATTCTGATAGTTTGTAATCTCCTGCTTACAGGATGCAAGCTCTGCCTGTAAGGCTTCGTTTTCGTCGGTCAGTGTTTTGATTTCGCTCAGATTTTTCATTTTTGAATCCGTCCACAGACCGATCTCGTTGATTCCTTTTTGAATTGGCGTGATCAGTTTGCTTGTAAAGCGCCTGATGCCTGCGACCTTTGGCGCGGCGGCATACGACACCACAATCAATATGATACCGATAATCGTAAATGTCAGTAACAGATATTTCGGATGGATATCTTTTCTTCGATCAAATCTCATAAAATGCCTCTTTCCAGCATACTTAAATAATTGTCTCCGGCGACGATGATATGGTCAGATACCTGAATGCCAAGCAGCTGTCCGGCATCGCGGATGCGCAACGTGGACTGGATGTCCGCTTCGCTTGGTGTGACGCGCCCGGATGGATGGTTATGTACCAGTACGATATGCACTGCTTCATAGCGCAGCGCATGAATAAATATCTCGCGTGGCGACAGGTAAGTCTGGTTGACTGTCCCGGAGGATAACTCCACTTCCTTGATTAAAGTATGCGCATTTGTAAGTAACAATAAAAAAGTTTTTTCAACGGATAAAAATCTGCACTTCTCTCTATAATACGCTCCAATTGTGTCAGGAGTATGAAATTCCAGCTTTTTTTGCAATTGTTCGAGATTCATCCGTTTGGATATCTCTGCCAGTGCAAGAAGCTGAATGGCTTTGACCTTCCCGACACCCGGAATTTTTGTTAATTCCTGTGGAAGCAAAAATTGCAGTCCCAGTAACCCCTTTTGCGTATCATGTGCGTTTAATACCTGATTTGCCAGATCCAGCACGCTGGTCTCTTTTGTGCCGGTCCTCATGATCAGGGATAACAGCTCCGCATCCGAAAGTGCGGAAACACCGTACCGCTCTGCCTTTTCGTAAGGACGTTCGCAGACGGCTAAATCTTTGACTAATATATGCATAAGCGCTCCTTCCACCTCTCCGGGTGCGGGGCTTATCATCGCCTAGTCTAACATACTACAAGTTCTTTTTCTACCATTTTTTCAAGGGACATCATAATGCCAAACTTTGCATGTGGGTAAGTAAGTCCACCCTGAAAATATACCGCATATGGTTCTTTCATTGGGGCATCGGCAGAAAGTTCAATGGATGCACCGGACACAAATGCACCAGCAGCCATGATGACCTGACTGTCATAGCCGGGCATATCCCAAGGAATTGGAGTTACAAAGCTGTCAACAGGTGCAGCAGCCTGAATCCCCTCACAAAATGCCTGAATATATTCCGGTTTCCCGAATTCTACAGCCTGTATGATATCGTAACGTGGCTCTGTAGCATTTGGAATGGATTTGAAATGCAGGCGTTCATATACATTGGCTGCAAAGATTGCTCCCTTTAATGCGGCGGCCGTTACAGTTGGTGCTAAGAACAGTCCCTGTGCAATCGGACGGGTTGCATTCAAAGATGCGCCGACTTCTTTTCCGAGTCCCGGTGTTGTAAGACGGTAAGCACAGTTTTCAATATATTCTTTCTTTCCGCAGATATATCCGCCGATTGGCGCCAGCCCGCCCCCCGGATTTTTGATCAGGGAACCGACAACCATATCTGCACCGACATCGGACGGTTCGATTGTCTCAACAAACTCACCGTAGCAGTTATCAACCATGCAGATGACATCCGGTTTGACAGATTTTACAAATGTAATCAGCTCTCCGATTTGTTCGACCGAAAGGGTTGGACGTACATCATACCCCTTAGAACGCTGGATTTCGATCAGCTTTGTCTTTTCGTTGATGTTCTTACGGATGTTGTCGAAATCAAAGCTGCCGTCTGGCAATAGGTCAACTTTGCGGAATGTAATGCCGAATTCCGCAAGGGAACCTTTGGATTCACGGATACCGATAACTCCTTCCAAAGTATCATATACTTTTCCAACCGGGGACAAGATTTCATCGCCCGGACGTAAGTTTGCGGACAGGGCAATGGAAAGCGCATGCGTACCGCAGGTTATCTGCTGGCGCACCAACGCATCCTCCGTGTGGAATACATGGGCATAAATTTCTTCGACAGCTTCTCTTCCACGGTCGTTGTAGCCATATCCGGTTGTGCCGTTCAAATGGGACTCGGAAAATCCCGCTTTCTGCATAGAGGAGATTACCTTGATCTGGTTTTGCTCTGCGATACGGTCAATCTCCTGAAAACGCGAAAGTAATGTCTGCTCGGCTGCTTCACAGAAATCATAGACAGATTCCTTGATTCCAAGACTTAAATAATAGTTTTTTATTTCATCGGCTGCACTCATAATATTCTCCTGTTATTGATAATTTAAATGATAGTTATAATTTCCTTGATGCTTGAAACAGTTATCATTACGACTTTATCGTATATTTTTCTCTGCAAGATACGCCAGAATTGCATCCTCCAGCTTCTTGTCTGTGTTTAAAATGTCTTTGTCGAGCCAGACCACGTTACGCTCCCGCCGGAACCACGTAAGCTGACGCTTCGCAAAGTGCCGGGTGTCGCGTTTTAAGATCCGGATGGCTTCCGACAGATCGTACTCGCCGTTTAAGTATCCAAGGATTTCTTTGTATCCAATTCCCTGCATGCTTGTATCTTCGGTACTCAGATGGTAGGTGTCAACTAAGAAACGAACCTCTTCCACAAGTCCTGCGGCAAGCATCTCGTCGATGCGCTGCTCGATTGTCTCGTACAAGGCTGCACGATTTCTTGTCAGCACGAAATATGCAAAGTTATACGGCGATGCCTTTTCGCGCTCTGTCTCGTTGTGTGTCGAGATTTTTTTTCCGGTCTGATGAAAATATTCCAATGCCCGGATCACACGT
>DJEI01000060.1 GCA_002431865.1 Lachnospiraceae bacterium UBA5902 | reverse complement strand
TACTGTGGAGCAAAGATAGCATATATCTGCCAAAGGGGAGCAATGAACTATGCAGTAACCAAAGAAAGACTAACCCGGTTTGGATTAGTCTCAATGTTAGATTACTACACCGAAAGGTGTGTTACTTGTTAAGTTGATTGAACCGCCGTATACGGAACCGTACGTACGGTGGTGTGAGAGGTCGGGAAAATTTATTTAATTTTCCCTCCTACTCGATTATGGCGACAAGGAAAATGCACGCATTTATGCGGTGCATTTGACGACCGCTAATCAGAGCAAGATGCGCAGAGCGCATCTAGTCTCTGTGCTTGGAAATAGAGATATGCGGCTCCCTAGCTGGTAATCTGGTTGTGACGTATCCGGTAAATTAACCGCAGCGAAAGATATATAACAGAGCCGGTCCATGCAAATGGCTCGGCTGCAAAGATGCCGACCGGACCGACAAGATAGGTAATGATAAAGGCAGACGAGACGCGGAAGGCAAACTGCATCAGCCCTGAAAATATCGGTGTCATGATATCACCCATCCCCTGTAGGATGCTTCGTAAAGTGTGGTGAAGATATAGGATATACAAAGGACAACCCAGAAAGAATAAAAAATGTGTGGCATAGTGAAAAATTTCCTCATACGTTCCTGGATCTGCTGAGATAAACAAGGAGAGTAGTGGTTTGTGAAACAGAAAAATCAGTAGTGTGACGAATCCGGAAATGACGGCGGATACACAGAGACTGGCGGAGATGCCCTGTTTAATGCGTTTGGCATTTCCCGCTCCGTAGTTCTGACCGGTATATGTCAGGAGAGCAGCGGCAAGTGCGATAGCTCCCATCTCCATCATGCCATAATACTTATTGGCGGCGGTATATCCGGCAATAAAGGTAGAACCCTGACGATTAGTCAGATATTGTATAAACAAGCCGCTTGTGGCAACCACACAGAATTGGAACGTCATTGGGAGAGAATATCGCAAAATGGATGCCAGGACAGAGCCGTTTGGTGTCAGATAGTCCTTCGTAAAGCGTAGATTCTCATTTTTCAAAAGCCGCATCAGACAAATGCAAGTAGATACTCCTTGTGCCAATACCGTTGCAATGGCTGCACTTGTGACACCCCAGCCGAAAACAAGGACAAAGAGTGCGTCGAGCACAACATTTGAAATAGAAGAAACAACCATAGCCATAAATGGAGTTTTACTGTCTCCATCCGCACGTAACAGAGCCGAGAATGTATTGTAAAACAGATTTAACGGAATCCCAAGATAGATGATCTGTAAATAATGATATGCATCTGTAATAATATCCGAGGGCGTATCTAATATGTTTAGTGCAGGCAGAGCAACCATTTGTCCAATCGTAAATAAAAAGACAGATAAAAGCAAAGAAAGAAAAATGCACATAGCGGATACAGAAAATAGTCCCTCTTTACTCTGTCTGCCCTTTTCCTGAGCAGCTTTGGTACAATATCCCATCGTGATTCCATTGATAATTGAAGTCATAAACCATGCAAGCCAGTCGGCAGAGCCAAGCGCGGCAAGGGCCTTGTAACCAAGCACCTTGCCGACGATCATAGCATCTGCCAGCGTGTAAAATTGCTGCATGATATTTCCAAAGATCAGCGGTATTGCAAAACGTGTAATATTTTTCCAGGGAGTTCCTTTTGTCATATCCATAAAATCACCTGCCAATCAAGAAATAAATTTATATATTAAGGAAGCAGTTTGTCCAAAACACTGATACAGAAATCAATCTGCTCTTTCGTAATAATGCAAGGGGCAATAAAACGAAGGACGTTGGAGTAGGTTCCACATTTCAGGAGAATCAAACTTTCGTCAACAGCTTTGTGCATAGTTTCTGCACAGAGGGCAGTATCAGGTGCATTTCCTTCCTTTACAAGTTCGATGGCAAGCATCAGACCAATACCACGCACATCTCCGATGCAGTGATGTTTCTTCTGTAATTCAAGTAATTGTTCCTTAAAATAAATGCCCATAGAAGCGGCATTATCGAGTGCTCCATGTTCCAGAACTCCGATGCCTGCAAGTCCGGCTGCACAGGACACCGGATTACCGCCGAATGTACCACCATGTGCACCAGAAGGCCACTGCTCCATGATTTCCTTTTTGGCAATGACTGCGGAAAGTGGGAAACCAGCGCCTAATGCCTTTGCCGTAGACATGATATCCGGCTTTACTCCGAAATGTTCATATGCAAACATTTTACCAGTACGGCCAAAACCGGTCTGAACCTCATCAAAGATGAGCATGATTCCATGTGTATCACAGACCTTTCTTACATATTGGACAAATTCCACAGGAGGAACGATATAGCCGCCTTCACCCTGAATCGGCTCCATAATGATTGCTGCTACCATAGATGGATCAACAAGCTGTGAAAACAGGGAATCAAACTGGTCAAAATATTGCTGTGGACAATGCACCCCATCGTTCGTGTATGGAGAACGGAACAGATTTGGATACTCCAGGAAATAGGTGCTTGGAACCATCGGTTCGTAATTTTTGCGGTAAGCAGAATTTGAACCGGTGATGGCTGCGGTTCCCATGGTACGTCCATGAAAGGATCCTTTGAATGAAATGACAGCGGGACGTTTTGTCACATATTTTGCAAGCTTTAACGCGCCTTCATTTGCCTCGGCACCGGAATTTGAAAAATATACCATGGTATCTCCGCCAGTCAGTTCAACAAGCTTTTCTGCCAGTTCCACATAGGATTCATAGTAGACCACGTTATGTCCTGCATGAATCAGCTTATCAATCTGTTCTTTTGCGGCTTTGACTACAGCCGGATGATTGTGCCCCAGATTACATACGGCAACACCACTGGCGAAGTCAAGATATTTTTTTCCGTCCTCTCCATATAAATAAGAACCTTCTCCTTTGACAACGCCAAGTGTTGTGTAACGACCGGCAACCGGTGGCATAACTTTACAGCAACGTTCATACATGGTTTTTTTTGTTTCCATATAAATACACCTGTTATGAAGTGACCTT
>DJEI01000003.1 GCA_002431865.1 Lachnospiraceae bacterium UBA5902 | reverse complement strand
ATATTCTCCCGGCATACGGTAAGCACCGCATCATCTGAGAAATAAAGCAGGTTCCGGCTTTCCAGATCTGCCAGTTCCTTGAAATCAACCCCTCTGCGCTCGATCGACTTTCTGGATTTTTCCATCGATGCAAGCAATGTAGCGATCACAAGCTGCTTATCCTCCATCGCACGCATATCGCCCCGGTTTTCATCGACCATCGTCCGGAATCTTGCACGCAGATCCTCATCCGATATCGTCAGCACCTCATACTCCTGATCAATATTATAATAAGCTTCGTAATTTTCCTTCCACTCCCGTGTGAGTGTATCTAACTGTTCCTGCATAAAACGAAGCTTCGCTTCTGTCTGTTCTGTATCCAGTCGGCTGTCTCCGCCCTGTGCCACGAATGATGCCTTCTGTTCTTCCAGACGTTCCAGTGCCTTTTCTGCCTCTGCCTGCCGCTGTTCCTGTGTGGCAATTACCGAGGTCAGTTGTTCCACAGTATATAACCGATTCACATCCTGTAAACATGCTTCGTATTCCTGCTTACAATTTTCCTGCTTCTCTTTTGATGCCGCAATCTTTTTGCGGATTATTTCCAGCTCGTCCATGCAGGCAGTAAGCTGTGTCTCTAATTCTGTCGCTGTCTTTCTCGCATCTGCCAGACGTTTTCCTGCCTCCAACAGATCCCGGTCAGACAGACGGATCAAAAATGCCTGATCCTCCCGGTATGCAGAAAGCATCTCCTGCTGCATGGCAAGCTGATCGCCAATCTCTGTCTCCCGCTGCCGCTCCTTTGCGACCAGTGTGCTGATCGTCTCGGCATCCAGCAGATACTCCGGTGTTGCCGACACCGCAAACACATTGTCTCCGAGATGCATCGCCATCTCTTCCATCCGGTCACGGTCATAAATATAGACTGGAACTTCGCCTGTATCAATCGTGCGGATATTCGGGTCTTCCGCCAGTGTATCATAGTCCTCTGCTACAATCCCATAGACAAGCTGTGGATTTGCCGAAAGAACGGTCGCCTGCTTATCTGCCGGCAGCGCTGACACATAATCCATACCGTACATGGCTGCACTGCCATGCCGTGTCTCAATATAATCCAATACCTTTTTGGCAGCCTCTGATACTCCGATCAGTCTGCCCTCTGCCAGACGCTCCGCATTCTTGGCACATTCCACGCCCTGCTTTTTCAGCGCCTCTATCTTAAGCACCGCATCCCGGATACGATCTGCCAGCACATCCGACAGTGCTTCCATCTCGGATGCCCCGTAAATAGTCTGTATCTTATGCAGCTTTTCTGCCGCTTCTTCAAATGCCTGTTCCTTCGTCAGAAGCTCCGCAAGCTGCTTCTCATTTTCTGCCTGCTGCAGACGAAGCTGCATCAGCCGTTCCTTCTGTGCTTCCTCCTGCTTCCTGCAATCTGCGACAAGTGCTTCCTCCTGTGTCTGCTGCTCCTGCAAAGATGCCAGTAATTCCTTGGACTCTGCAAGCTGCTCATCCACCTTCGTAAACCGAATTTCATTCATCTCCATACGGATTGCGGAAAGCTGTTCGGATAACTGCCGGATCTGTGCCTCGGCCTCCTGCTTGCTATGCTCATACACTGCCTGCTGCACCTGCATCTCGGCAAGCATCTTCTCATTGTATTTCTGCTTTGCGACCTCACGCTTTAATTCTTCCGTATCGGCTGCAATCTGGTTGCGCAGATTCGTCATCTGCACATCCATGCGCATCTTTATATTATAGGCATAGGTGTATAACTGTGTCTCATCAAAGGCTGACGCATTCATCTGCGCCTTTACCCACGCCTCCAGTTCATCCTTTTTTCTGCGGTCATCCACGTATTCGAGATACTCATTGATGCTCTCTTTTTTCGCAAGCTCTGCCTGCTCTGTCTCCAACCGGCTCTGCTCCATAGAAAGCTGTTTTTCTGCCTGTTTGATCTGTCCGTAAAGCTGTTCGAGATGACGCTTATCCCGTGCCACCTTCAGGCATTCCATGCGTTTTCTCTGGTTGTCCTTTGCCGCACGCTTCTCATTGCGCGTCTGCTCCAGCTGTTCCAGCGTCTCGGCATCATTTTTCACAAACTCCTCGCCAGTCACGCAGATATCCGCCAGAAGCTTCTCCATATTCGTCTGCTCCTGATACAGACTCATAAATGACGCGACCTTATCCCGCAGCACCTCGATCAGCTCCGCCTGATGGTCATAGCTCGTAATATCCTTTTTCTTCTTAGCAAGAATCGTAAGCTGCTCCTTGATATCCATGAGCATCTTCGCCATTGTGTCAGAATCCTCGCCGTCACGCATCGTCTTTACTGCATACGCTTTCTCAATGATGCCCTCGATCAGCAGATCCTCCACGACCTTTCGCGTCGTCTTA
Organism: Lachnospiraceae bacterium UBA5902; assembly: GCA_002431865.1. Taxonomy (GTDB): domain Bacteria; phylum Bacillota; class Clostridia; order Lachnospirales; family Lachnospiraceae; genus Coprococcus_C. The sequence continues at coordinate 8,484 of DJEI01000003.1, read as the reverse complement.
TAATTCATCTCGAAATAGGTACGTACATGCCCCTCGGTCTTATTGATTCCGCGGATGATCTCCCACTGGCTCTCATGCAGACCATATCCGCTGATAAACCGCTGGTACTCGCCCTTCCGGTCAAAGATACAGACCTTCAATGACATATCACGATGCTCTAACTCTTTCAGATAATTCCGCAATCCCTGAAAGGTAATACGCTCTTTGTCCTTCGACAACGGCAGGTTGATAATATCGTTTTTATTGTATTCCCGGTAGAAGATACAGTAATTGAAATACTCAATCGCTGCCACATCTTTCTTCGCCGTCTCGCCCTCGACATCCTTTGCTTTGCGCGCGCAAAATCCCGTCGTCATATAGCGGTAGCCTTCCTTACGATCCTGCTCATCTAACTTCCATTCGACGAGGGAATGGATCGTTGTATTTCCATTTCCGGTACGAAACAGCTTCTCGATTGGCTGTTTCTCATCGAGTGTACAGTTCGGGATCATATTCTGCATCAAAAGCAGCATCAGCACACTCTTTCCACCACCGTTTGCCAGATCGTACAGGGTGTTCTTTCCATACATCCGCATGGTAAAATCATCGTAGTACTGCGTTCCGAAATTATATTTTACATTGTTGACACGAATACGGTTGATACTAGGCATTTGTCTCTCCTCCCAGTACTTTGTAGATTTTTCCCTTGTACTCCTCAAAATAGTTCTCCACGATCGCATGGAACCGATCGGTTGGATAATAACGGTCTTCCACCGCGATAAATAGTTTCTGTTCCTGTAAGAAATTAAACGTCAGCTTCACATATCCGGTACGGGACGCACGGCTGGCACGGTTCTTGTCCTTCTCATCTGAAGTCACAAGTGGAAGCTCGTCCCACAAAAGTGCCAGTGACTTGAAGCTGTCCGCTTCCACATCACTCATGGAATACACAGACAGATCCTTTGTAATTGACGCAAGATACGTTGTTACCTGCTCTAAAATATCTTCGAGCCGCACATATTCCTTCACCTGATACGATGCGGAATCCTGATAGAACAGTAACAGGAAATTGTACATGATAAAGTAAACCATATACAGCTCCCGGTTTAACCGCAAACCAAGCAGACGCTTCATATCATCGTTTGTATATCCAAACACGCGGTTTCCCTCTCCGGCAGTCAGATAAACCGCATCCTGATATTCGTATAAATTCAGATTCAGTTTTTTCATCATCTTGGTTACAATGTCGTACACAGCAGCATTAGCATAAAACTCTTCATACAGATCCCGTGTGTCCGGATTGCTTCTGGAGATTTCCTGTCCGGTAATCAACGCGGCATATACATCCAATGCTTTTTCCAGATTTCGCTGTTCCATTACTCGGCTGCCTCCCTTTCAAAATTCATATCCGTTACCACAAATGGCACAACGCTTTCCGCATCCTGCATCTGTGGTTTGATCTCTACCTCATCCGTTCCAAATGTGATCGTGAATCGAATATCCCGGATGCGCTCCTTCTCTTCCTCTGTCAGATGTTCGACGACCATCTCTTCTAACATCGTTTCCTGCTTCTCCAGCATTTTATCAACCTGGTACGACCGCTTCCCGGATAAATGTACCAGGAACGCATAATAATCGCGGTTTGTATAAATTTCCTCACCAAATTTAATCTCTAGGATTCCATTGTATTCTTTCAATGTAACATGGTTCCATTTTTTCAGCTGATCACAAAGCTCATAGAACAGATGGGCGAAATTTCGTCCGATCTTCTCCTCCAGAATCTCATCCTCATATTTGAAATCCGGTGTCAGTTCCCGCTTTTCAATCTTCTCTGTCTCCTGCTTCTCATCACTTCGAAGCGTCAAAATATTATCGATGTTCCGCATCGTGAAATACTTATCCATCCGCGGCGCAAACAGCGGTTCCAGCACATGTGCCAGCAGATCCGGCTGATCCTGCTTCATAATGGTATTTAACGCCTGCTTAAAATCAAAGACCGGTCTTAATTTCCGTAATTTCGCCCGGTTGATGATCTGATCGGATAACTGTGACAGCTCGGTTGTCTCACCGATCAGGCGGCTATGATTGTAAATCGTTTTCTTTAGCTCTGTCTCCAACTGGCTGATTTCTGCGAGTGCCTTTGAATGCAGAGTCGGCGAACCGCCATCGGTATCACGCTCAAACTCTGCCTTTTCAATCGCCTTGTCGACCAGTGCCTTATTCTTCACAAATAATTTCTGTTCTTCGGTAAACCACTTTGCCGTCGTGTCCATGAAATGCTCATATGCCTTGGCACCCTCAAACACATCGACACCAAGCAGTTTTACGACCTGTTCTTTCTGCTCGATCAAGGAGATCACCTGACTGTTGATCCGGCGCACGACATCAATGCCACCTTTGAAATTATTCGCATTGATCATCTTCTCAAGTAGCAGCTGGGATACATTGATCTTGCTCTCGTCCTTGATCTCTTTCGTATCGAGATAGAACTCAATACCTTCTGCAGTAATCGTATAATAGACAGTTCCCTGCGCGATATGGCTGTCGATCAGCTTCACGCGCGCGACCTTGTTTTCCCGCACTTCCGGATCATAGAAATGAAACTCAAATGCCCGCCCGTCATTTTTAATCTTGTCAAAAATATAGGAGATCAATTCGCGCAGCTCCACCGGTTCCTCTTCCAGCTTGAAATCCCGCGTCAGAAGCTCCCGCAGGAAATCCTCATATTCTTCATACATGACGTCCTTCTCGTGGAAATTGTTTTCGTTGATAAAGAAACGCAGGGACGCCATCGTGATATATCCCATATCTAAAAACGCATATTTTCCTTCCTTATACTGCGTAAAGGTCGTCTCATTCAACACGAAAAACGGATAGTACTTTTTCAGATTCTGCATCCGCGCACTGTGTTCTGCAATTATATCGTTGATCATTACGTGTTTTAAAGCCATGCGTTTTCTCCTGGTTCAGCAGCAGTTTACATAAATGGGCATACTGCCGCATAATTATAATAATTATAATACATGCAGACAAAGGAAACAAGAGAAATACAGAAGAAAAACGTCGAAAAAAAGTCGCCCTACATGATGTAGAGCGACTCGCATCTAGTCTTTTTAAAGAAGTTACTGATTATGCCTTACCAACAGATCCGAAAAGTTCCATCTTCTCTTTTACTGTTGCCTTGATAGCTTCTGCACCAGGTGCAAGGAGCTTACGTGGATCAAATCCCTTACCCTCGAGGTCCTTACCAGCTTCAATGTACTTTCTTGTAGCTTCCTGGAATGAAAGCTGACACTCTGTATTTACGTTGATCTTAGATACACCAAGTCTAATTGCCTTCTTGATCATATCAGCAGGAATACCTGTACCACCGTGAAGTACGAGAGGCATAGCGCCCGTCTTCTGCTGAATTGCATCCAGTGTCTCGAAAGAAAGTCCCTTCCAGTTTGCTGGATACTTACCATGGATATTACCGATACCTGCAGCAAGCATGTCTACGCCAAGATCAGCGATTGTCTTACATTCTTCAGGATCTGCACACTCACCCATACCTACAACGCCGTCTTCTTCTCCACCGATAGAACCAACTTCACACTCGATAGAAAGACCAAGCTGATGAGCTACGTTTACAAGCTCTGTAGACTTAGCAAGGTTCTCTTCGAATGGATAGTGAGAACCATCAAACATGATAGATGTGAAACCAGCCTTGATACACTTATAACATCCTTCGTATGTTCCATGATCCAAATGAAGTGCTACTGGAACTGTGATTCCAAGTTCCTCGTCCATAGCCTTAACCATAGCTGCAACTGTCTTGAATCCTGTCATATACTTTCCGGCACCCTCAGATACACCAAGGATAACTGGGGAGTTGAGCTCCTGTGCTGTTAAAAGAATTGACTTTGTCCACTCAAGGTTATTGATGTTGAAATGACCAACTGCATAATGACCAGCTTTAGCCTTTTTCAACATTTCTGTAGCTGAAACTAACATTTGTAATTCCTCCATTTTTCTTTAATTTTATCCTAGATAAGCATATTATACTATACTATCCGAAAAAATAAAAGACTATTGCTTACAATAATCTAAAAATTTCTCTTTGATTTCTTCCCGGTCTTTTCCCATAACCAGCGAAAGCTCACTGTATAAGCCCTCCTCGGCGAGCTTCATATACCGTTCATCCGTTACCGTCACTTTCTTGCCATGTGCCTCACGCTCTTCTTTTCGGATCAGAAGTGCCTTGATTACCTTGACACACTGGCGCAGATCGCAGCTTTTCATTGCCTTTTTGTAGCTGTCATCCCGCATCCGCTCACTCTCTACCTGCAGTGGTTCGATTTCCTTGACCTCTTCCATCAGGGCAAATGCCTCCTCCGCTGTGATCACACTGCGAAGTACTACCCGTCTATTGTCTGTCGGGCAAAACAACCGACTGTCCCTTGTCTTTTCCGGCACTAACACATAATACAATTTGTCTTCATTGCTTCCCGCTATATCCGGATGCGTAATCTCCTCCACCCGGCATATGCCATTGCTTCCATATACGATATAATCTCCTACATGAAACACACTCTCGCCTCCATCTTTCTAATCAATTCCTCTTATATTCTACTTATTTATAATATCACTTTTCCCGGCAAATCGTAAGTCGGTTTTTCTGAATCTCGGAATTTTCAGCACTTTTGCAAAGATAATTTCCTATTTTTTTGTGTTTTTTCACAATAGCATGCTATTAATTTTATATTTTTTGAAAATTATATTGAATTTTCGCCTAAAATGTCGATAATGAAATTATATAAGGTTCGCGTTTTGTTTTATGGAACAAGGGGGAATTTTCTTTGCGAAAGAATATAGGTTTATTGATCAATGATTTGAATACGCCATTCACATCGGAGGCAGTCAAAGGTGCCGAGCTTGGTGCACGTGCCATCGATGCAAATATGTATATCTTTCCGGGTATGTATCTTGATAATACCCTTATTTCTGATGACCATTTACAATACGAATATCAGTATAATACCCTGTTCCAATTTGCAAATGATAATCACTTAGATATTCTATATATTATGATGGGACTGATCGGTTGTCGTGTCAATCTTGATGCCCGGCGCAAATTCCTTGCACAGTTTCTTGGAATTCCGGTTGTCATCCTCTACACCGATATGCCTGGGTATCCATCTATGATTTTTGATAATCAGGGTGCCTTTATGCAGGGCATCCGGCATCTGATCGTCGACCACGGTGCGAAAAACATCGGCTATGTCAGCGGGCCAAAGACAAACATTGATGCAATGGAACGCCTGACTGCCTATAAGAAGGTTTTGGAAGAACAGAATATTCCTTATAACAAAAATTACGTCGTCTATGGTAATTTCGAGGACAGCAGTGAAAAGCTGATCGGAGCTTTTGTCTCTACCCATCCGGAATTAGATGCCGTCGTATTTGCAAACGATGAGATGGCAAAAGGTGGCTATCACATCTTTGCCAAGCTTGGACTAAAGGTTGGCAAAGACATCTTAGTAATCGGCTTCGATAATGCGCCTTACGCGTCCACATTAAATCCGCCGCTCACAACCGTAGAAGCAAACGCAGCGGAACTTGCATACAAGGCAATTGTTCATATGTCGGATTTCTTAGATGCTGGCGCCGCTCCTGTCGCACAGCGTGTTGCAACCCATTATATTCACCGCTGCTCGTGCGGCTGTGCGAACTATGATTATGATTCTCTGGCAACCAAGCTGCAATTAGTTGGACTCCTCGACGAGCAGAAACGCCCGGAGATTTTGAAACATATTATGAACTATCTGTTCAGCACTTATGCTGGTACGAACATCATCCTCCAGTTAAAGGATGATTTGTCCGTTTTCTTCCGTTTAATCTGTGAACTGGTCTCATCCAACGACATTGCTACTGACCGTCTGGATGTCAAAACACTTTTTACACAAATTATTGAACAACCAATTTTTTCTTATACTTCTGTAGAATTTTTAGTGAATTTGTTATTCTCCTTACAGTTTGTACTAGAACGTCAGATTGAAGATCCTGAAAAGCGGATTGCATTTGTCGATGTCTTTTCATCGATGTTCCAGCAGCTCTCCATCTCCAACTTCCGTACCTACCAGAAGCAGTACAGCAGTATGACACAGATCACACATCTGGTGGACGAAATCAGTGCAAACCTGTCTCAATCCAGACTGATGGATCTTCCATTTGAATCCATCCTGAAAAATATGAGTGCAATCGGTATCCACTCTTCGTTCTTATATACGTTCAAGCAGCCGGTCAATCATCCACACGACACAGTGTTCCGCAAACCGGATTCGCTGTTGTTACGTGCCTATACGATTGAAAACCAGTCCTTCGGTGTACCGAAGAACGAACAGCTTGTAACGATCAACAGTATTTTCAACAACACAAAGATGCATCAGGATAAACGCAGAACCTATATTCTTGCACCACTGTTCTCACAGGAACAGTTGCTTGGTCTGATCGTCTGTGATACGGAAATTGATTATTTCAATATAGTTCCATCGCTTGGCATCCATATTTCTGCCGCGTTAAAGACAATGCTTTTGTTAGAGCAGCAGAAAGAAATCAGTGAACATCTACAACAAAACCTAGAACAGATGTCCAGGCATAACCTGATCTTGAAGGAAATCTCCAAGACCGATCAGCTGACCGGCTTATACAACCGCTGGGGATTCTTAGACTACGTCAAGACAATCATTGAGAATCCAATGAACCAGAACCGCGAGGTACTTGTTCTCTATGCGGACATGGACAACCTTAAGATGATCAACGACAAATACGGACATGAGGAAGGTGATTTTGCTCTCCGGGAAGTCGGTATGATCTTAAAAGAAGCGTTCCGAAATACCGATGTTATCTCCCGTTTCGGCGGAGACGAGTTTGTAGCTTTCGCACTGCTTGGTATTCCAAACTATGAAAAGATCATGAAGCATCGTATCGCAGAGATCACAGAGCGCCATAATCAGATGGTTCAAAAACCATACCGGATTGAGATGAGTATCGGTATCTGTGAAGTTGCCTGTACAAAAGATCTGGATATCGAGGAAGTATTGGAACAGGCAGATAAAAAACTGTACATCGAAAAGAAAGCGAAGAAAGAAAAGCAAAAAAAGTAGAGACAACCGCTCTACTTTTTTATGTTATCCTTCTACAAATCCACGAAAGCCCTTTTCCACCACACGTCTTGGAATCATCACCATATGTCCACAAGTCTGGCACTTCAACCGGAAATCCATGCCAACACGCTGGATCTCCCATGTATTTCCGCCACACGGATGCGGCTTCTTCATTCGAATGATCTGTCCAATCTGAAAATCCATTTATTATAACCTCTTTCCTGTGTTACATCGATCATCCCCAACAGTATTAACAAGTATTCCATACAGAAGCATAACCGTCCGTATTCTCATGCATTATTGCAGGATGATCTGCACCATCTCTTCCGCATTCTCTGCAAGATATCTGCAATCACAGGCTTCAAACTCTTCTTTACTGCCATATCCAAACAGTACGCCGATCGTCTCGATTCCAAACGCTCTGGCACCGATTACATCGAACTTCCGGTCTCCAACCATGATGATATCATCTGCCGACGGTTTTGTCTGATCCGCCGCAATGTTTGTAAGCAAATACTCGATCACAGCTGCCTTCGTATCCCTCGATTTATCAAACGTACTGCCTGCAATGATATCAAAATATCCATCCAACTGCAGATGTTCCAAAATCTGCTTTGCATAAAGTTCCGGCTTGGATGTTGCCACATACAGATGACAGCCATGTTCCTGAAGTGTCTGAAACGCAGCTTCCATCCCCGGCATAATACCATTTTGGTAGATACCCTTCGTGCTGTAATATTCCCGATAATAAAGGACTGCCTGTTCCGTATCTTTCTCCGAAAGTCCATGAAATTCCCGGAACGAATCCCGAAGCGGCGGTCCAATATATGGATACAAAGTCGTTCGGTCTTCTACCGTAATCCCAAACTTCGAGAGCGCATACAATACACCATTGATGATGCCTTCCTCCGGCTCTGTAATTGTTCCGTCCAAGTCAAAAAATACATACTTATACATATCAGTTCTTCAGGTACAGAATGATACTCTTTCGTGTGATAATGCCGATAAAACAATCCCGGTCATCGACCACACAGAGGAAATTCCGATCCAGAATCCTTTCCATAATCTCATCTTTTTCCACGGTATTTAATACCTTGGCACCTTCGTCTTTGTTGACAATATCTTCCACCTTGTACTTCGCAAGGTTCTCGCGTCCATGTTCCATAACCGCACGCAGGAAATCGCCCTCGCTCGCAATTCCAACATACCGTCCCTGATCATCCACAACCGGAATTGCCGTATATGTGGTGCCAAGCAAAAATGCAACTGCCTGATCCAACGTATCATTTGCATTTAAATACGTCAATGTATGCTTTGGAATCAATATACTAAAAATATTCATATGTATTACCCGTCTTTC
>DJEI01000053.1 GCA_002431865.1 Lachnospiraceae bacterium UBA5902 | reverse complement strand
AGTGGTATAACACCTTGGATGCAGCAATCGCGGCAAAGGATATTGACAGTGGACTGGATGCAGTGACATGGAGTGTTGAGACACCAAGTACAACTGTGACAGCTACGACATCCGCGTATGGTGTCAATGCGACAAAGAATGCAAAGATTACAGATTATACATTCCACCAGGTCATTACAGGTGGGGTATCAAATGATTACACGCCGGGTGAGTATTATATTTCGGCAGTGGTAAAGGATAATGCAGGCAATACGGTCGATGTGGAGAAGCAGGGACCATTCCTCTTCGATGGCATCAAGCCGGCGGTGATATTGTCCGATGATGGAGAAAGCCAGACGCAGTTCCGGTCTGACGTTACAATCACGATGGAAGCGACAGAGGGAGAACTGGAAAGCGGCATTGACAGCATTGCACTGTACAAGAACAGCACAGATAGTGAGCCGATTCAGATATGGTCAGCCGGCGGTGCAAAGAGCTGGACAGAAAGCTATGATGTAACAGAGAGTGGAACGTATATCCTGGTTGTGACGGATATCGCTGGCAATCAGTCTACCGAGCAGGTAACCTACAGCCACATTTCTTCCGAGAGACCGGATAAGCCGAGCGTATCGATTGCAAAGGGTGACAATGGTGCAATCGGAAATGCAGGCTGGCTGATTGAGGATAAGCCAAAGGTAACGATCAAATCAACAACAGAGACAAGCGATAAGGTTCCGGTTAAGACTTATTATAAAGTGATTTATACAGATGCAAGTGGAAAGCATGAGTCCTCCGACAGCTTTACCGGAGAGAGTTATACATTTGCACTGGACGGACAGGGCGATGTGACAGTGGAAGCATGGGCAGTCAGCGAGGCAGGCTGTCGGAGTGATACTGCTTCTGAGGATGCAAAGGTTGATATTGATGGACCGGCTGTGACAATCACAGATTCTGTGGTTGATGCAAACGGGGATGTGACGATTAATTTCCAGGCAATCGATCTGATCAGCGGTGTAGATACTGACCGGGTACTTGTAAATGGTAATGCTGTATCGGTAACGGATACAGATGGTGTGGCAAAGGGAAGCTTCAAGGCAGATGGCAGTGCAACTTACACGATCGTTGCGTATGATAACGCAGGTAACAAGTCCGCAGAGGTAAGCTTTGAGCCTCTTGGCCTGGAGGTAACACCAGTAACAGCGATCACCAATACGACCGCACATATCGAGGCACAGGTCATTCAGGGAACAAACCCACTGTCAAAGAGCCTGTGTTATATCGAATATAAGAAAGCGACGGAGACAAGCTATGATACGGTACTTGTCAATAAGACAGATACCGCAAGTGGAATTGAAATGATTTACAATTTCAGCAAGCTGACACCGGATACGGTATATAATTACCGCGTGCATGCAGCAACTCTGAATTCTTCCGAGGAGCGTGTGATCGAAGGAAGCTTTAAGACACTGTCTGGCAATTCGACGACCACAATCTATGGTACGGCTGCTTATAGCGATTCGCTGCCGGACGATGTGAAGGATAAGCCAATCTACATCAACCTGTTCCGTGGGAATACGATTGTCGGTGGTGAGGTTGTAACAAGTGCAGAAAGTACACGGTATATGTTTACGGGTGTATCCGATGGAACCTATCGTATCGTTGCAACGAACGGTACTCTGACAAAAGAGGCATCGGTAACGGTTACCGGCGGTATGATCACATATCCAGAGACCTATTCGACAACCGGAGGAATCAACTTCGTACTTTCAGGTTTGTCTACGGATGTGATTTTGGATGATGGTGATGTAGAGATTGCTGTGGATGGTCTGGATAAGATTTACAACAACAGTTACTACAAGGGAAATGTAACGGATGATGATCTGCGGATTGTTCAAAACGGTGGACGAATTGATATTGCTCTGCATGCAAGCTATATTAAGGTAAGCGATGTGACATCTGAAGAGCAGGGGATTTTCGCAGATAAGCTTGGCAGCCGGACAGAGATTGTTCGTTATATCAGATTATATATCGTGAAAAATGTATATAATGAATTTGGAAACTTAGAGTATTCACAGAATCTGACAAGACTGTATGAGCCTGTGACGATCTCCTTCCCATTGGAGGATCTGGCAGGCGAGAACATTAAGGTAGCATCGCTGCATGCAGAGGGGACGGATTATTCGTTCAAGAGCTGGACAGATGCAAGCGAAGTGACACTGACACATGATTATGTAATCATCAACACAGACCGTTTCTCAACCTATGCACTGTATCGTGTGACACAGCCGAAGACTTACACGGTAGTATGGAAGGACGGCGATGGAAATATCCTGAAGACGGAGACGGTAGAAGAGGGTACTTCTGCAACACCGCCAGAGGGTACACCGACAAAGACACCGACCAAGGATTACACATACACCTTCGAAGGCTGGGATCAGGACTATACAAATGTTACGAAAGACATGGTCATTCTCGCATGGTTCTATTCGACAAAGCGGGATGATACAACGGAAGATCCGGGCACAACGGAAAATCCGGGTACGACGGAACAGCCGGGCACAACCGAAAATCCAAAGGCACCAAATGCAAATGTGACACCGGGTGGCAATAGCAACGGAGCGAACGGCGGACAGAACACGTCAAAGAATCCAGTGAAGTATACATATATGGGTGCAGCCGGTTCTCCACAGACAGGTGATGCAGCACCAATCGTGTTACTTATATGTGCGTTTGTATTTGCAGGTGCTGGAATCGTAGTTATGATTAAAAAGAAAAAAGTTTCTAAAAATTAACAGTTATAGTTCTTCGCATACCGAACATAATAAGAGTAAGACAAACATGTCTTAATTCAAAAGTATGGAGGTAGATAATTATGAAGAACTCAAACAACACAACAAGCGTACCAGAGGCTAAGGAAGCTATGAACAAGTTCAAGATGGAAGTAGCAAATGAGCTTGGTGTAAACCTGAAGCAGGGTTACAACGGAGATCTTACTTCCCGTGAGAGCGGTTCTATCGGCGGCGAGATGGTCAGACAGATGATCAAGAAGCAGGAGCAGCAGATGTCTGGTAAGTAATTAATCTGACCAGATGGATATGTGCTAAGTAAGACCATGTAAGGGAGTTTGTTTCTGTATCGGTGATAATGGGAAACATTATTGCATAAGATATAGAAACAAGCTCTTTTTTTGAGTAAATATATAGACTTGCGAAAAATCTTATGTTATAATGCAGAGAATAGTGCTTACAATGGATAGTAGGCGTTGCAAGTTAAGGAGGAAAAGAACAAATGAGTTTAGCAGTAGAAAAATTAGACGGAAGCATGGCAAAATTGACAATTACAGTACCAGCTGAGGAGTTTACAAAGGCAATCACTTCTGCATACAACAAGCAGAAGAGTAAATTCTCTGTACCTGGATTCCGTAAGGGAAAAGTACCACAGGCATTCATCGAGAAAATGTACGGTGCTGCTATCTTTTATGAAGATGCTGCAAATCAGCTTATAAATGAGTATTATCCAAAGGAACTCGAAAACTGTGAGGAAGAGATCACATCCAATCCAGAGATCGATGTAACACAGATTGAGAAAGGTAAGGATTTCATCTTTACAGCAACTGTTGCAATAAAGCCAGAGATCAAGATCGGTGAGTACAAAGGTGTTGAGATCGAGAAGATCGATACAACTGTAACAGATGAAGATGTTATGGCAGAGATTCTGAAGGATCAGAAGGAAAACGGAAGAAAGATTGATGTAACAGACAGAGCAGCACAGATGGATGATGAAGTTACAATCAACTTTGAAGGCTTTGTAGATGGTGTTGCATTTGAAGGCGGAAAGGGCGAGAACTACAAGCTTACACTTGGTTCACACTCATTTATCGATACATTTGAGGATCAGATCGTTGGCAAGAACATTGGCGATAAGTTTGATGTGAATGTAACATTCCCAGAAGAGTATCATGTTGAGGATCTGAAGGGCAAGCCAGCAGTATTTAAGGTAGAGCTTCTTGCAATTTCTACTCTGGAGCTTCCGGAGCTGGATGACGAGTTTGCAAGTGATGTTTCTTCTTTCGAGACATTTGCTGAGTACAAGGAAGATAAGAAGAAGACATTGGAAGTAAAGAAGGAAGAGCAGGCAAAGCGTGAGAAGCAGTCTAAGGTAGTTGAGAAGATCGCTGAGGCAGCTGAGGTTGAAATCCCAGAGGCAATGATCAAGTACAATCAGGAAAGAATCATGAATGAGATGTCTCAGAGAATGATGTATCAGGGACTTCAGATGGAGCAGTATCTCCAGCTTATGGGAACAACAAAGGAAGAGTTCTTAGAGCGTGTAAAACCGGATGCAATCGCAAGAATCAAGACAAGCCTTGTGCTTGAGGCAGTTGCAGCCGCTGAGAATATTGTTGCAAGTGATGACGATGTAGATGCTGAGATCCAGGATATGGCTGCACAGTACCAGATGAAGCCAGAGGAACTGAAAGATATGATCGGTGCACCAGAGCTGGAGAATATCAAGAAGGATATCGCTTCCAGAAAGGCACTCGAATTCCTTGGCGAAAATTGTAAGGAAGTTTAATAAAAAAGCTTCACATGAGTTAGGAGATAATTAGAATGGCAAATCGTTCAGACGATAAGAAAAAAGTGAGATGTTCGTTCTGTAACAAATCACAGGAGCAGGTGCGCAAGCTGATTGCGGGACCAAACGTATATATCTGTGATGAGTGTATTGAGATTTGTTCAGAAATTATACAGGATGAATTTGATAATGAGCCTTCGGATTCAGAGATCAATCTGTTGAAGCCGAAGCAAATCAAAGAATTTCTGGATGATTACGTGATTGGACAGGAGCAGGCAAAGAAAGTGCTTTCGGTTGCCGTATACAACCATTATAAGCGTATTTTGGCAGAGAAGGATTTTGATGTCGAGCTTCAGAAGAGTAATATCATCATGATCGGACCTACGGGCTCCGGTAAGACATATCTGGCGCAGACACTGGCAAAGCTTTTAAATGTTCCGTTTGCAATCGCAGACGCAACGGCTTTGACCGAGGCTGGTTATGTCGGAGAAGATGTAGAGAATATCTTATTGAAACTGATTCAGGCAGCCGATTACGATATCGAGCGTGCACAGCATGGTATTATATATATTGATGAGATCGATAAGATTACAAAGAAGTCTGAGAATGTATCTATCACACGAGATGTATCGGGTGAAGGCGTACAGCAGGCACTTTTGAAGATTATTGAAGGCACGGTTGCTTCCGTTCCGCCACAGGGTGGAAGAAAGCATCCACAGCAGGAGTTTATTCAGATTGACACAACGAATATTCTCTTTATCTGTGGTGGTGCATTCGAGGGTATGGAGAAGATTATTGACAACCGTATCGGTAAGAAATCCATCGGTTTCAATGCAGAAATCGCAGACCGTTCTTCTGACAAGAAGGTTGGCGAGATTTTAAAGCAGGTATTGCCGGAGGATTTCGTAAAATATGGTCTGATTCCGGAGTTTATCGGACGTGTGCCTGTCAGTGTTACGTTGGATCTGCTGGATGAGGATGCGTTGGTACGGATTTTGTCAGAGCCAAAGAACTCCATCTGCAAGCAGTATAAGAAGCTGTTTGAATTAGACGGTGTCGAATTGATCTTTGATGAAGATGCGCTTCGTGAGATTGCGAAGGAAGCTATGACAAGAAAGACCGGTGCGAGAGGACTGCGTGCGATCATCGAGAAGACAATCATGGAACAGATGTATGAGATTCCTTCTGATGATACCGTTGTCAGCTGCCGTATCACAAAGGATATGGTGGATGGTGTTGCAGGTCCGGTCATCGAGCGCTCAGACGAACCAAGAACGAAGAAAAACGCTTCCCGTAAGCGGATAAAGCAAGAGGATTCAATTGCGTAATGATTATCAAATCAGCAGAATTAGAAACAGTATGCGGCATTACGAGTAAATTGCCGGAAAATACATTCCCGGAGATTGCTTTCGCGGGCAAATCAAATGTTGGAAAGTCTTCGCTGATTAACGGGTTATTGAACCGGAAATCGCTGGCGAGGACTTCGGCATCGCCCGGAAAGACACAGACGATCAACTTCTACAATATCAACAAGAATCTGTATTTTGTAGATCTGCCTGGTTATGGCTATGCGAAGGTATCGCAGGAGATCCGTAACAAATGGGGCAAGATGATCGAACGGTATCTGCATGCATCGACACAGTTAAAGGCAGTGCTGCTTTTGATTGATATCCGGCATGCACCGGGAGAAAATGATGTAACGATGTATAACTGGATCGTGGCAAATGGATATGAGCCGGTTATCATTGCGACGAAGCTGGACAAGATCAAGCGGAGTCAGAAAGATAAAAATATAAAAGTGATTCGAGAGACACTGGGATGCGGAAAAGAGACAAAAATAATCCCCTTCTCCGCTGTATCAAAACAGGGAAAAGAGGAAATTTGGAATCTGATTGAGGATTCTATTCAGACATCCACAGTTGATTGACAAGATATTCATAAATGCCGGAACTTTTGCTGCGCCAGTTGTTGCAAATGGTTTCGGCTTGTGATTTTGTAGGAACATCGAATTTCAGATCGATCAGGGTTTCCTTTCGATCTTTGATGATACATTGTACGGTGTACCAGTTCGAATCGTTGTAAAAGTAGTCCGCATAGATTTCGGACTCTTTTTTTACGTTGATACGTTCTGCCTTGAGATATTCTAAAATATCTTCCTTGATGGCGTAAGGCAGACGGTTCTCGAAATAGGAGAGCGCCTCCTCACCGGAGCTTGTGATCTTGTAATGAATCGTGTCGCGGATTGTGTCTGTAGAGATAAACTCGTCGTTGATCAGCTCGCTTAAGGATTCGTGCAGATTGAATACACTCGTGTAATCTTTTCCAACAATAAAGCCGGAAATCAGAGAGTTGGTCATCGTATAATCAGTCCGATCCAGCATATATAAAATCATCAGTTTGTATAGTAATAACCCTTCCATGATACGTTCCTCCTGTTGTGTCCTTTTTACTTTACGCTACCGGAAAGCAAAAATCAAGAAAAAAAGCAAAATTAAAGGTTTACGAGTTTCATTAAGTGTGCTAAGATAAATATAATCTTTCTAAAGGTATAAAGTATCACTTCATTATTCAGTGAGATGCCCCAGAATTAGAGAATAAAATTAGTTTAGTACAAAATGCAACATAAAAGTAGTTTATTTCAAAAAGGAGACACGCATGGAATTTAGAAAAATGTCTTTGGCTGAGTTGCGGGAGTATGCGAAGGAAAAGGGAATCCGCAATATTTCAACACTCAAAAAAGCCGAGCTTGCCGAACTTCTGGAGAATATGGAGAAGATGATGGCAGCGAAGAAAAAAGAAGCCGAGCAGAAGAAAGCTGCGGAGCGAAAAAACCAGGAAATGGCAAAGGTGCGTCCGGATACGAGGCAGGCATATCGTACGAAGAATCCGGCAGAAAACTATCAGGAGCTTCGTAATATCGAGCCGGAGGAAGGTGAGACAGAAGCGGAGATTCAGGTATTTGACGGACAGGAATACAATCCGAAGTTAGACAGTGGTTCTGAGGCAAATGGTATTCTGGAGGTTATGACGGAGGGCTATGGATTTATCCGTAGTGCAAACTATCTGCCGGGAGACAGAGATATCTATGTATCGCCGGTGCAGATTCGAAAATTCTGTCTGAAGAAGGGCGATATCATCGGAGGCCCGGTGCGGAATAAGACCCAGGGCGAGAAATTCTCAGCGCTTTTGTTTATCCGTCATGTGAACGGCATGCTGCCATCGGCAGCGGCGAAGCGTAAGCCGTTTGAGGAACTGACACCGATCTTCCCGAATGAGCGTATTTCACTTGATGAGACAGGCGCTCCGGTCGCAATCCGTATTGTTGATCTGCTTTCCCCAATTGGAAAGGGACAGAGAGGTATGATCGTATCACCTCCAAAAGCAGGTAAGACAACCTTATTAAAAGCGATTGCAAAGAGTATCAGCACAAGAAACCGGGACATGCATCTGATCGTGCTTTTGATCGACGAGCGTCCGGAGGAAGTGACAGATATCCGCGAGTCTATCGAGGGTGAAAATGTTGAGGTAATTTATTCGACGTTTGATGAGCTTCCAGATCACCACAAGCGTGTATCGGAGATGGTAATCGAGCGTGCAAAGCGTCTTGTCGAGCATGGTAAGGATGTTGTGATTCTGCTTGACAGTATCACAAGACTGGCAAGAGCGTACAACCTGACTGTACCACCAAGTGGAAGAACGTTGTCTGGTGGTCTGGATCCGGCAGCCTTGCATATGCCAAAGCGGTTTTTTGGTGCGGCACGTAATATGCGTGAGGGCGGAAGTTTGACGATTCTTGCAACGGCACTGGTAGAGACCGGAAGCCGTATGGATGATGTTGTGTTCGAGGAGTTCAAGGGAACTGGTAACATGGAATTGGTGCTTGACCGGAAATTATCCGAGAAGCGAATCTTCCCGGCTATCGATATTGCAAAGTCCGGTACAAGACGTGACGATCTGCTCCTGACGCCAGAAGAGCAGGAGGCGGTCAACATGATCCACAAGGCACTGACCTCTGCCAAGTCGGAAGAATTTACAGATGAGATTCTAAAGCTGTTTGCAAGAACGAAGAATAATCACGAATTCATTGAGATGGTAAAGAAGATTTTGCCATATGGCAGAAGATAGAAATTTATCAGAAAAATCAAAAAAATGCTTGAATTTCTTGATATGGTATGATAAAATCCGTATGTTGTGTAATAAATAGTCTGCTATGTCTAGCACATGGTAGCAAGTATGATTTAAGAGGTGAAAGAAATGAAAGAAGGAATCCATCCAGCGTACTATCAGGCAAAGGTTGTTTGCAACTGTGGTAACGAGTTCGTAACAGGTTCAACAAAGGAAGATATCCACGTTGAAATTTGTTCAAAGTGCCATTCATTCTACACAGGTCAGCAGAAGGCTGCTCAGGCTCGTGGTAGAATCGATAAGTTCAATCGTAAGTACGGTGTTCAGGCATAATACGGAAATGACATGGAATAAGGCTTGTTACAATAATGTAGCAAGCCTCTTTTCATATGTATGAAAAAGGTGGAGTATGAGCAGAATAAATATCGGCGGACAGGCAGTTATGGAAGGCGTCATGATGCGTAACAATGACCGATATGCTGTCGCAGTCCGAAAACCAGATAAACAGATAGAGGTAACAACAAATCGGTGTACAGGAACCTCCGACCGTCCGGCAGTATGCAATCTGCCGATTGTGCGAGGGGTGTTCAGTTTTGTGCAGTCGCTTACCATCGGCGTGAAAACACTGATGTATTCGGCACAGTTCTTCGAGGATGAGGAAGAGGAAGCACCGAAGAAGGAAACGAAAAAAAAGAAAGAAAAGACGAAGGAACAGGAAGCGCGTGCGGAGAAAGCAGAGATGGCTGGTACCGTTACAGTTTCCATTGTACTGGCGGTTGGACTATTCATGCTGCTTCCGGCGTGGATCGCATCGCTTCTGGATGACGTGATAAAAAGTCATGTGTTGATCGGACTCATCGAAGGTGTGATCCGTCTGGCAATCTTCCTTGGGTATGTGATCGCGATTTCACGTATGGAGGATATCAAGCGGACATATATGTATCATGGTGCGGAGCACAAAACGATCAATTGTCTGGAGCATGGAAACGAGCTGACGGTGGAAAATGTCATGCAGGCATCCCGGTTCCATAAACGATGTGGAACGAGTTTTCTGTTCATTGTTATGATCGTAAGTATTTTAGTCTTTATGTGCATCACGGTAGATGCGATGTGGCTGCGGTTAGTGCTGCGTGTGCTGCTTGTACCGGTGATTGCCGGAATTTCTTATGAATTTATCCGGTTTGCAGGTAACAGTGAATCAAGGATTGCCAATCTGCTTAGCAAACCGGGACTTCTGATCCAGAGACTGACAACAAAAGAGCCGACCGAGGATATGGTCGAGGTTGCCATCGCTTCGGTGGAGGCAGTTTTGGACTGGCGCGCATATCTGGCAGAACAGGCAGAGAGTGAGAAATGAGGAAAGCTATGACGTGGCAGGCATTGATGAAGGAAGAGTTAGAACGCCTGAGACAGGCAGACATCCCGGAGGCGGACAGTGATATCCGGCTTTTGGCAATGGACGTGGCAGACTGTACATATTCGACACTGATCCTACGTATGGCGGAGGAGGTCACGGAAGAGCAGGCGCAAAGACTGCATTCCTATGTCACGGAACGTATGACACATAAGCCGTGTCAGTATATCCTTGGAACGCAGGATTTTATGGGAATGGAATTCGCAACAGCACCAGAGGTGCTGATTCCAAGACCGGAGACGGAGCTTCTGGTGGAACAGGCCTGTGAGAAACTGACGGTACTTGGAGAGAAAAAACGGGAACAGACGGGAGTAAGGGAGCTTCACGTATTAGATATGTGCTGTGGGAGCGGCTGTATCGGAATCAGTGTGGCAAAACTTGTTCCAGACGTGTCGGTTGTTCTGGCAGATATTTCGGATGCAGCAATCGCCCTGACGAAGAAGAACCGGGAGCGGTTACAGGCAGATTGTACGGTAATACAGACCGATTTATTTGCGCAGATTGAAGAAAAATATGATATGATAGTATCAAACCCGCCGTATATCCGGACGGATGAGATTCCAAAGCTTATGGCAGAGGTGCGTGATTTTGAACCGCATCTGGCACTTGACGGAAAAGCAGATGGATTATATTTTTATGATAAGATTATTCGGGAAGCGAGGGAGTATCTGTATGAAGATGGATATATACTGTTTGAAATCGGACAGGATCAACTGGACGCTGTTCGGGGACTCCTTGTAGAGAACGGATATACAGATATAAAAGGAATCAAAGATTATGCGGGACTTGACCGGATCGTGACTGCACGGTATCCGGCATCCGCATCGAAGATAGAAGAATAATATAGAGATTGATTTCATTGTATAAGATGAAACGAATAACAATTGGAGGATAAAAAATGTTTGATAAATTAGAGGATTTGGTAGCCCGTCTGGACGAATTACAAAATGAACTTTCCGATCCGAATGTGGCAAGCAATGCGGAGCGTTTTCGGAATCTGATGAAGGAACAGGCAAACCTGGCACCAATTGTAGAGAAATATCAGGAATATAAGGAAGCCAAGCAGACGATCGATGACAGCTTATCGATGTTAGAGGGCGAGAACGACGAAGAAATGCGTGAGATGCTGAAGGAAGAGCTTTCTTCAGCCAAGCAGCAGGTAGAAAAATGCGAGAATGAGCTTAAAATTCTGCTTCTGCCAAAGGATCCGAACGATGAGAGAAATGTCATCTTGGAGATTCGTGCAGGCGCCGGTGGAGACGAGGCAGCTCTTTTCGCAGCAGAGCTTTATCGTATGTATGTGCATTATGCGGAGAGCCGTCATTGGAAGGTCGAGCTGATGGAAGCAGAGGAGATTGGCATCGGCGGTATGAAGTCGGTAACTGCAATGGTAACTGGTAGTGGGGCGTATTCCGTACTGAAATACGAGAGTGGTGTACATCGTGTACAGCGAGTGCCTGAGACAGAGAGTGGCGGACGAATCCATACAAGTACCGCCAGTGTGGCAGTACTTCCGGAGGCAGAGGAAGTGGATGAGATTGATATCCCGGATAAGGATGTCCGTATCGATGTCATGCGTGCATCCGGTAACGGTGGACAGTGTGTCAACACAACGGATTCTGCTGTACGTCTGACACATATTCCAACCGGAATCGTGATCTACAGCCAGACAGAGAAGTCACAGCTTCAGAATAAGGCAAAGGCATTTGCGTTGCTCCGTACAAAGCTGTTAGATATCGAGATGCAGAAGCGTCATGACGCAGAAGCAGATCTTCGTAAGAGTCAGGTCGGTACGGGTGACCGTTCCGAGAAGATCCGTACGTACAACTTCCCACAGGGACGTGTAACGGATCACCGGATTGGACTGACATTATACAAATTAGACAAGATCATGAATGGAGACATTCAGGAGATCATTGATGCATGTATCGCAGCGGATCAGGCTGCAAAGTTGGCTAAGATGAATGAAGAGTAAGAAAATGCCCTATATCAACGAAGTTGTTGATATAGGGCGTTTGTTTTTTCTATAGTTTCTTTATAATCAATATATTTCGTAGAGTGTTATATTCTAAGAAAAAATACTTCCTAATATGCAAATAATTTTACACAATGTCGTCAAATTTGTCAATCCATAATACTTTTTTGCCACAGAAAAAGTAGTCCATTAGAATATAAATATTATTTTCTAGTAGGAAAGGAATATAAATTATGGTAGAAGCGCAACATTTATTAGGCGATTTTCATTTTTGGGCAGAAACGTGGTTAAAGGTCTCAACCCCTAGATTAAAAGAATCAAGTATTGTCAAATATAGGAATCTTTTGCATAGCTATATTTACCCACAAATCTCTAATAGGGATATCTCAGAAATTAAATATAATGATATTTCTGAGATGTGCACATTGTTGTTATGCAAAGGGGGAAAAAACAGACAAGGTTTGTCTCCCAAAACAGTTTCAAGTGTGCTTTCTGTTACAAAAAGTATAATCCAATATGCATCCAGAAATAATGATATTTCTCTTGTCAGCTTAGATTGTTTGTCTGTGAAGCAACCACAAAAACCAATGCGCATATTATCACAGGAGGAGCAAAATAGACTTATTGAATATTTGTTAAATAATATAAATACTGTAAATTTAGGTATATTACTTAGCATGCATACTGGGATTCGCATTGGAGAACTTTGTGCATTGACATGGGAAGATATTTCTTTTCAAAATCGGATGTTACATATTCATAAAACCCTGCAGCGGATACAGACGGATTATTCAGAAGGGGCAAAAACAAAGATCGTAATTACAGAACCCAAAAGCGATTGTTCCATTCGTAACATCCCATTATCAAACGAAATTCTTAAAATTCTCTATCTAAATAAAAAGAACGATGATGCATTTATTCTAACTGGTAAAAAACATTATTATGTTGAACCACGAAATTTACAAAATCATTTCAAAAAAATATTACATAGTTGTGATATACAAAATGTACATTTCCACACATTACGCCACTCTTTTGCAACAAGATGTGTTGAAAACGGTTTTGACATTAAAAGTCTGAGTGAAATACTAGGTCATTCAAGCGTGAATATAACGCTAAATCGATATGTACATCCTTCTATGGAGTTAAAAAGGAAGAATATGAACATGATTTCGGCAGTGCTTTTTTCTTAGAATATAACACTC
>DJEI01000080.1 GCA_002431865.1 Lachnospiraceae bacterium UBA5902 | reverse complement strand
ATTTCTATCGGAGAGTGCGTTGCACTCTCCTTTTTTTTATGGTAAAATTTTAATGGTTTAGTTTGGAAAAACGAGTAAAATAAAAATAAACGAAAAAAAGATGGAAGGTGAGCGTATGCGTCTTCATTTTACGAAGATGGAAGGACTTGGCAATGACTATGTCTATGTCAACTGCTTCAAGGAAAAGGTAGAGCATCCGTCGGAGCTTGCAATGCGGGTGTCAGACCGGCATTTCGGAATTGGCTCAGATGGACTGATTCTGATCAAGCCGTCGGACGTGGCGGATTTCAAGATGGATATGTACAATGCGGACGGCACACAGAGCGAGATGTGCGGAAATGGCATCCGCTGTGTCGGAAAGTATGTGTATGATTATGGACTGACCGATAAGACGTCCGTGTCGATCGAGACATTGGCAGGTATCAAATATCTGGAGTTCACACTTGGCGATGAGGAGAAGAACGGACGCAGGACAGTAAAGCTTGTACGCGTAAATATGGGTGCTCCGATTCTTACCCCGGATGAGGTTCCGGTGAAGCTTCCGGATGCAGGTGATCTCGTGAAGGATTATCCGATCACCGTGGCTGGAAAGGAATACCGTATTACCTGTGTATCGATGGGAAATCCACATTGCGTGAGCTTTGTGGATGACGTCGTGAACTTCCCGTTGGAGAAAGTAGGACCGCTGTTCGAGAAAAATCCAATCTTCCCAAACCGTGTCAATGCAGAGTTTGTTGAGTTAGTCAGCCCGACGTATGCGAAGATGCGTGTGTGGGAGCGTGGAACCGGAGAAACACTTGCCTGTGGAACCGGTACATGCGCAACCGTTGTTGCCTGCATCCTGAATGGCAAGACAGAAGACGAAGTGACAGTGAAGCTGCTTGGCGGCGAGCTTATCATCCGGTGGGACCGCAACGAAAATATCGTCTATATGACCGGCCCTGCGAAGGTCGTCTTCGATGGCGAAATCGATTTATAACCAAGGCAGAAGTTATAAAACATTCGTAGTAAACAATAAGAAAAATGTGTAAATCATATAATTTTGCAATACAGAGATATGAAAGAGATGTTTTGCATAGTAAAATCCTAAGCAGACCATTGAAGCACGCTGGTACTTAATGAACGGCAAACTTGTTTGGCGTGAATTTAGTACCACTGCGTGATGAACTGAGCGGGAGCGCGTCTGCGTGGATTTACTATGTGAAACATCTGTGAGAACAAATGGGTTATTGCAAAATTATATGTTAGGACAAGTATATTAGGAGGAAAAGACATGTTCAAAGTAAACGACAACTATTTGAAGCTTCCGGGAAGTTACCTCTTCTCAACCATCGGCAAGAAAGTCCGTGCCTACCAGGCAGCAAATCCTGACAAGGAGATCATCCGTCTGGGTATCGGCGATGTAACCCTGCCACTGGCACCAGCTATTATTGACCGCCTGCATGAGGCAGTATCTGAGATGGGTGTGCAGGAGACATTTAAGGGCTATGCACCAGACCTTGGCTATGAGTTTCTGCGTAGTGCGATCGTGAAGAATGATTACAATGCACGCGGTGTTGATATCGCAATCGACGAAGTATTTGTCAGCGATGGCGCAAAATGTGATTCCGGAAATATTCAGGAGATCTTTTCCCTTGACAATAAGATCGCTGTCTGCGATCCTGTATATCCGGTTTACGTAGATTCCAATGTTATGGCAGGAAGAACCGGAACGTATGATGCGGCAACCGGACTTTGGAGCGACGTGATTTACATGCCGTGTAAGGAAGAAAATGGATTCGCGCCAGAGCTTCCGGAGGAGACACCGGATATCATCTATCTGTGCTTCCCGAACAACCCGACCGGTGCAACGATCACGAAGGATCAGCTACAGAAATGGGTCGATTATGCAAACGAAAAGCATGCGGTGATCATCTACGATGCAGCATATGAGGCATATATCAGTGAGGCAGATGTGCCACACACCATCTATGAGTGTGATGGTGCAAAGACTTGTGCAATCGAGCTTCGAAGCTTTTCGAAGAATGCCGGATTTACCGGAACAAGACTTGGATTTACAGTGATTCCAAAGGAGTTGAAATCCGCAGATGGTGTTGCCCTGAATCCACTTTGGGCAAGACGTCACGGAACCAAATACAACGGCGCACCATACATCGTGCAGGCAGCCGGAGAAGCTGTGTACTCTGAGGCAGGAAAGAAGCAGACTGGCGAGCAGATCGCATACTATATGAAGAATGCAAAGTATATTTTTGACGGATTGAAGAGTGCTGGATATTCGGTATCCGGTGGTGTGAATGCACCATATATCTGGCTGAAGACACCGGACGGTATGAGTTCATGGGAGTTCTTCGACTATCTGTTAGAGAAGGCAAATGTTGTTGGTACACCGGGTTCTGGATTTGGACCAAGCGGCGAAGGATATTTCCGTCTGACTGCATTTGGAACCTATGAGAATACAGTCAAGGCAATCGACCGGATGAAGGCACTGTAACAGGTTGTTGGTATGACAGAGAATGTTTATAAGCTTGTTATGTTGGGGCTTGTAACTGGATCCTGGCTGTTTTTTAGCTCCATGTTCCTGCTGAAACGGAAACCGAGGTCATTTCTGTTTCATGCAGGCATGTGGGCTGTGCTGATGGTATATTTTATACTGTATGAGTTTTTGATGAGTTACCACGGCGAGATGGCGTGGTTTCCGGCAGGACTCGTGGAGATTGCAGTCATGATGACGGTTGTTGCCGTGAATAATGAGGGAAATCTATGGAGAAACTTCTGCATCGTTGTGTTACAGCAGGGAGTTGGAAGCCTGTTTTTTACAATGACAGCATTGCCATTTCCAAAATTGCAGGAGTATCAGATGAATATCGTCGGATTTCGTCCGCTTCCGATTTCTGTTACGAATTTTTTGATTTTGGGTTTGATGAATGTCTGCTGTGTCATTGCAGCACTTATTCTGAAATTTATTTTCCGAAAGGAATATACCGGGGATGGACATCTGTACCGGAATATTATGATTGGGTATATTTTGATCGCATATGTATCCCTTGCTTCGCGCTGGAAGCTGATTGACCGGATACGACAGGGCGATGCAGAGATCAGTAATTTTATTGCTTTGTATATGGTGTGGATCATAGGAATTGTGATTTTGTGCAATTATGTTCCATATGTCTACAACCGGTCAGAATCCAGATGGCAGAAAAAAGAACAGCAGATGTTGACGCAGATGCTGGCAGAGAGTGAACGCCACTATGAACGGCTGGTAGAAGAACCGTTTGCCTATGGACAGACGTTGAGCGGAAATGTGACGTTAGACGCGGTAGTGGCACA
>DJEI01000027.1:34126-48007 GCA_002431865.1 Lachnospiraceae bacterium UBA5902 | reverse complement strand
TGTTGTGATATAACATAGTTGTAACATCTCGACCTAATAAGATATAATCTTAGGAGGAAACGAGGTATGTTACAGATGAATCAACATTATGAACCAGAATTCAAGAAGAAGATTGTTCGTCTTCATCTTGAAGAGGGAAGATCCCTCAAAGGTCTTGCAGCAGAATACGGAGTATCGCATGCAAGTATCTCAAATTGGACAAAACAATTCCGTGAAGAATGCCAAACTAACAAAGAAGCCAAAGCCGATTATGATTACATGAAGGAGAATCTTCAGCTCAAAAAGCAACTTGCAGAACTTCAAAAGGAAAATGACTTCCTAAAAAAAGCAGCGGCATTCTTTGCGAAGGAAATCGATTAGAGGCTTATCGATTTATTCAAAAGTACAACAAGGAATTTGGGCTTAGATGGCTTCTCAGGAAGTTTAATATCTGCCCAAATGCTTATTACAATTATCTTAAAAATCGAAAAGCTGATTATCATCAAAAGAAAGATGAAATCAAAAACTCTATTCGAAAAATATATCACTCTCATGGCGGAGTTGATGGTTATAGAACCATACATGCATATCTGATTCGTACAGGACACGATATCAGTCGTTTAACGGTTCACAAATATATGAATACCGAAATGCAGTTGTTCTCAATCTCCAGGAAAAAGAAACCGGAGTATGAACATGGTGTTGCGCATAAAGTATATGAGAACAAACTGAATCAGCATTTTCATGCAGATGCGATCAATCAAAAATGGTGTACAGATTTTACTTATCTTTTTCTGACAGATGGCAGCAAGCGTTACAATTGTACTATTCTTGACTTACATGACCGAAGTGTTATTGCAAGCATAACTGATAGAAATATAACCTCTGATTTAGCGAAAAGAACCTTAGAGAAAGCTATTGATTCTCAACCCGGAATCGATTTAAGTAAGCTTCTGGTTCATTCAGATCAAGGAAGTCAGTACACTTCAAAAGAGTTCACTGAATTTTGTGAGAAACTCGGTATTACTCAAAGTATGAGTAAAGCAGGATATCCATATGACAATGCTCCGATGGAAAGATATTTCAATACGTTGAAAAATGATCTTATTTACCAGCATTATTATCATACAGAAGCTGAACTCTACACAGCTATCGAAGAATTTGCGTATGTACAATATAATCATGTACGTCCGCATTCTTATAATAATTACAAAACGCCTTATGAGGCACGCTACGGGGTTGTATAAACCCTGTGGCAGAAATTAGGTCGTAGTGTTACAAAAAAGCTTGACCACAACAAGCTGATGAAATAATAAAATTCAAAACACTATTAGATCAAGGGATTATTACCCAAGAAGAATTTGATGCAAAGAAAAAGCAGCTTTTGGGAATATAACAAAATCTATAAATTTATTATTTGAATGAGACAAGAGCAGTCACAATAGTTGGCTGCTCTGTTTTGTTAAAAAAGAGTATAGCATATTTCCTACGAAATGCAGTTGGATAGAGAATTGGAATACTTGCTTTTCTAATTATGCGTATGGTATAATGAAACACGTTAATGTGCGTGAATGACATCACGTTGATGTGTGGTGTTATTATGATATACAAACATATCAGATAGATTAAACTGTTTGGTAGGTAAAGTATATTAGAGGTTCAATATATATAGAGGAATATTATGCCACTTATAATTATTTTTTTCATTTGGTATGGAATGTATGGCAGGAATAATCCGAATGTTTACAGCAAGATTCACAATAAGATTGGCTGGATCATAGCACTGTTTGTTATATTCGGTGGGTTGTCTGGTTTTAGCTCCCTGTTTGGTGGGCTCTTGGCAGTTTCGATTGTAATCGCTTTTTTTGGAGCTCCAATCTGGCTTGTCGCATGGCTGATTGCCAGATCCTCCAAGGGGAAGGCAAAGCAGAAACAAAATGATTATGACTACTACAAGAATCATTACAGCCAGTCGGACGCAAAAGCGGGAACCACGGTAACAGGACTGACAAGAGCAGTACCAAAGCGAAGAAAAATCGTTCAAAAATTTAATCAGAAATATGATCTGTATCTGACAGAAGAAGAGATCAACCGGATAGTGGATGCATCCTATATGTCAAACTGCTGGGAGCGGGAGATCTTAGACATGGATCAGAAATACGATACGATATCACAGTGGTATCGGGGAGATTCCGCATGGCTAAGAGCATACCTGCATGCATTTCCGGTGCAGAACGTGACATCGGATTTTGAGAGTCAGAGAAGTATCTGCCTCGATACATTTTATCAGATATTTGCGGAGATTGATCCGGGCAAGTACGAGAGTGTAGAGAGCTGCGTCAGGGAAATCAACCAGCGGTTCATGACGAACTTCGATGATATTACATTTTCGGTTGCATATCGTTTCTTAGCAGACAATGGATATAAATTTGAACTGCCACATTTCGATGTGCGTGGAGTGAAGTCGGATATCGACCGGTTGAAAGATAAATATGATCAGGAAACTGCCAGCAGTGGCAGCCGGAGTGGATATGAAAAAATGCGCCAGCGTTAAGCTGACGCATTTTTTCTCTGCAATAAGTTATTAGTTATTTACTGAATCTGTACCAGACTTGAACAATGTCTGTTTCCCTGCATATCCTCGAAGATGAACATACCATAATATTCTTCTCCGGCAAGCAATGCATCCCGTATTGGCGTGAAGCCTTCGGAGATTGGGAATGAGCTGTAATTGATCGTCAGATCTGCCCAGTCTGCATCGTTGAAGTTTGTCAGGTCTTCGTTTGAGGTGAAACGGTGAGAGAAATATCCGAACGCGACATTCTGGTAGTCGTTGATATCAATCTCGTAACGCTCCGGGAAGATTTCGTTTCCTTCTGTGTTGATATAATTGTCAATCGGATAAGCACCCAGAATCTGTCCTTCCGGATGTTCATCGGATACCTCTAAGACAAAATATGCATACATACTGTCGTCTCCCTCGATATCGTCATTGTAGAGGATACTGGAGATCAGATAGCGGGTGTAGGTATCTGTCTTTTCCTGCACAGTATACATCAGTTCGTAGTTTTCTTTGGTTGTGTCATTTTGCATGTAGGTAATTTGTCCGTCGAAATCAGCGGTCAGCGTTCCGGTTCCATCGTTTGAGATAGCGGAGCTTAATGCAACAAGATCATACATGCCGTCCTTTTCCTGATCTTTCTTTGCAATTACAAAATATGCATTTTGCAAAGCAGAAGATTGTTCCGCATTTAGTGTAACGGAGAATGTGGAATCACCGTTCATTGTTGGAACGAGATCTTCTGGATTCCAGGTTACAGTAAATGCATCGGTGTCGGTCAGCATACCGGCGAACCGGGAAATGTAGCTCGTATAATTTTCTGCAAAATCAAAGGTTGTGTACATCGGTATTAACGAAGATGCATATTGCTTCGTGTAATATGGATGATAGATTGATACGCCGTTGATCTTTGACTCATTTGCATCGGAATATACAATCAGTTTGTTCAATGCGTCCGAGAGGGCGCCGGATTCTGCCGGATAGATGGATTTCATATGTAATGCATAATCGGCAAGATCGATGATATCATAGGAACCTTCTGTATAGGAGTAGGCGGCTGCAATTTCCTTGGAATTCTTACGCATAGAAGAAAACTGCGGGTAGGTGCTTTCGTTGAAATCTTTATTGACAGAAGCAAACAAATCATTTAATGCCGTCTCACATGTTTCTACCTGACTCAGATCCAATACGGATAAGCAGATCGTTGCATAGGAAAATGGCATGCTGTTCATATAATCTGTAGTGCCCTGCATGTAGCTGTCCACGATTTTCTGCCCGATGTCTTTGCCGCTTTGAAGCGTTCCGATATCGGCAAGGAAAGAGTAGGACCATCCACTGCCAGGTTCCGATTCCTGTGAGGCAACCATGTAATTGGCGTAAGGACTTAATGTGTGTGCGGTCTCGATGTTTGCCATCAGACAGGCGTCAAATCCGATAAACTCCAGCTTGTTTCCGTTATGGAATGGCGAGTCTGCAAATGCCTGATCAAGTTCGTCTAAGGTCAGACTGTCATTGGTTGTCTCGTCATAGCCATATCCGAAGAACGCACCGCCACCGTGGTTCCATAAGATCAAGTCATATTGCTCTGCCGGATAGTTCGTGTAACCGTAATTTAAAAATTCTGTCAGATTTGATGGATCCCCCATGTTGGAAGCATCCTTGGAGGTAAGCTCCGTCAACGCTCCATTCTCAATCTTTAAAATCGAGTTGGCATCCTCCGGGATGTCACGGTTATGCCAGTTTGTACAGCCACCGGTATAGATCAGGACATTCATATTTGATTCATCATAGCCGGAATCAAGCATTTCTTCGATATCGGTGGAAGCTGCCTGATACTGGCTTTCCAGATCGGAACCGACCATGTAGATCATAACGGTTTTCGTGTCGGCTTCCACCTGTTGTGGATGCTCTGTCACAGATGCTTCTGTTGTAGAAGGCATGGTCGACTGTTCGGTTGTTGTATGGGTATCGTCGTTTGTCAGATCCTTGATTGGTCGTTTGGTTACGATCAGTGCAATTCCGATTGCCAGAACAACAACACATCCGCCGATGCCGGCAAAGAGCGGCCATTTCTTCTTTTTCTTAGGCGCTGGTGGAACGGAACCTTGTGGTTGCTGGTATTGTATCCGCTGCCCGTTATAAGGCTGTTGCTGGTTGTACATCGGCTGCCCATTATACGGTTGTTGCTGATTGTACATCTGCTGCCCGTTGTAGGACGATTGCTGGTTGTACATCTGCTGCCCGTTGTAGGACGATTGCTGATTGTACATCTGCTGTCCATTGTATGGTTGTTGCTGATTGTATATCTGCTGCCCGTTATAAGGTTGTTGCTGGTTGTACATATGTTGTCCGTTGTATGGCTGCTGGTATGGGATCTGCTGCCCATTGTAGGACGATTGCTGTCCGTACGATGGATCCTGCCACCCGCAGACCGGACAGATGCCATATTGGTTCAATGCATGTCCGCATGCTTTACAATTCATAGGAAACCTCCCGAAATATGATAAATCAACTATATCATAGATTGGTGAAAACGTGTAAAAAATTTTCCATTTTTGCAAGATTATGCTAGAATAAATTTATATATGGAATATACGAAGAAATAAGATAGAAAACAGGAGGAATTATGGAAGTTACAGAGGTGCAGAAAATAACACAGAATGTGATCGCGGAAGCATCGAAGGTTGTGATTGCCGGAGAGGAGGTTGTTGAGAAGCTGCTAGTCGCTCTGCTCGCTGGTGGACATGTGCTGTTAGAGGATCGTCCGGGAAGTGGAAAGACGACACTTGCCAAGACATTTGCACGTCTGCTGGATGTTGAGCAGAAACGAGTGCAGTTTACGCCGGATCTGATGCCGAGTGACATCACGGGATTGAATGTGTACAGTCAGAAGGATGGCGAGTTTCATCTGGTGAAGGGACCGGTATTTACAAATGTTCTGCTTGCTGATGAGATCAACCGTGCGACGCCGCGGACACAGGCGAGTCTGTTAGAGGCGATGGAGGAAAAACAGGTGACGATCGATGGGGAGACATTACCTCTGGCGGAGCCTTTTTTGGTAATTGCGACGGAGAATCCGATCGAGACAACCGGAACTTATCCGCTCCCGGAAGCACAGATCGACCGTTTCATGATGAAACTTTCGATGGGACAGCTGGATACGCAGGCGAAACTGCACGTGATGGAGACTTTCATGGGAGAACATCCGCTTCTTTCTCTGAAACCGGTCTGCACGGCGGAGCAGATTGCACAGATGCGTGAAGCAGCAAGAAAGGTAACTGTACATCCATGTATCCGGGAATACATTGTCCGGATCGTGGAGGAGACCGGAAAGAACCATGGCGTCATGACAGAGGTCAGCACGCGCGCGATGCTGGCACTTGTCCGTGCATCGCGGTGTTATGCGGCAATGCAGGGAAGAACGTATGTGATACCGGATGATGTGAAGCTGCTTGCTCCATGTGTGCTGGCACATCGTCTGCTGACCTATGGAAGTACAAAGGATAACAACGAACGGATGCAGGAGATTGTAGCAGCGGTCGAAGTACCGGTGGAGGATTGGAAACAGTGAATCTGATTGTTGCACTTGTGATTGCGAGTCTGGTTTATATTGTGCAGAAACGTCTGTACGCGAAATGGTGGAACCGGAATCTCGATGTGACAATTTCATTTGAGGATGCGTGCGTCAGAGAAGGGGATGCGAGCGCCCTGACAGAAGTTATCTACAATGGGAAGTTTCTGCCTTTGCCGGTCTTTCACGTCAAATTTTCGACCGACCGTTCCTTTCGGTTTTCAGATACAGAAAATACGGTCGTGACCGACAGCTATTATCGAAACGATGTGTTCTCTGTGCTTGGCTGCCGGAAGATCACGCGGCGGCTGCCATTTCAGACCGGAAAACGGGGACTGTATGGTATACCGAGTCTGAATATGACGGCGCGGGATTTCTTCATGACAACGAATTTCGCGTATAGCTGCAAATCTGATGCGTGGCTGTATGTGCTGCCGAAGCGTGTTGCATCTCCGGAGCTTTCGATGTTTTGTTCTCATTTGCTCGGCGAGCTGGAAACGAGACGAAACCAGATGGAAGACCCATACACATTTCGTGGAATCCGGGAATACACCTATGGCGATACTTATGGGAAGATCAACTGGAAAGCGACCGCAAAGGCATCAAGGCTCATGGTAAATATGTATGGCTATACATCGGAACAGCGTGTGCGGATTCTGCTCAATCTGGAGACTAACATCATGGTAAAGACGGAATATCTGCAGGAAATGAGTATCCGGATGGCAGGGACGATTGCCGATTATTTTCTGCGGCATAAAGTGTCGGTGGAGCTTGTATCGAACGGGATTGACTGCATGACCGGAGCCTGTGAGCGTGTGGAAGCGGGCATGTCGATAGAACACGGTGAAACGATCGACAAATATCTGGCACGTATCAGGGAAAATGCGGGAATTGATTCGTTCCTGCAGTTGGTAGATAATGAGATACAGCACATGAAAGAGCAGGTGACGTATGTGATTATTTCTCCTTATTACAAGGAGGATCTGCTTATCAAGCTTGATTATATGCATAGAAATCATCCGGAGCTGCACATGGTAGTTCCGTATTATGACATTCAGGACAAGACTGGATGGCGTAGTTATATGCAGGGCGTGGAGGTGAAGTGGAATGAAATCTAAACTGTTACAGGTCACGAAGCTTCTGCAGCTGTTATATGAATGGCTTTGCTGCAGTCTGTGCTTTGCTTTTTTTGAAGTTGTACTGTTAAAACAGGATGTACATTACTTTCTGCTTCCGATCACGGGTGCGATGTTTGTATATTCGTATATTTTGCGGGAGAAGGCGGGGCATTATGTGTGGCTGTTTGTCGGACATGCGGTGCTACGGCTGCCAATGTTTTTATTGCCGGTATCGACGGAGACTCAATGGTTTTATTTTCTGATTCCGTGTTATCTTTTGATGGCATCTGTAAAAAGCACATGGAAAAATAAAAGGAAGCAGATGGATGAGCTTCCGTGGCCGTCTTTTCTACTGTGTCTGATTGTGTATCTTGTGAGCGGACATCTCGGTGTACAGGGACTGCAGATCTATGCTTATGTGACGGCGCTGATTCTGCTTTTTCTGTATCTTGCACTGGTGTATACCGATGGCATAGAAAATTATCTGGACGCAACCAGTCATGTATCGGGAATTCCGATTCGGCAGATACTGTCTGTAAATACAATCATGGTTGGTGCGATTATCCTCTGTCTGACGCTTGGACTGGTGCTTGGTGAAGTGTTTGATTTCCGCAGAGTGATTGCATTGATCGGACAGGCGATGCTGGCGGTAGTTCGTGTGATCGCGATGGCAATCGGACTTTTCTATCATTATATCAGTTTCTGGTTCCGGGGCGGAGAGGCGGAGACAAGTGAGCATCAGCAGTTTGATGATGGCAATGTGCCGGTGGGCCTTCGTTCCGTCGGACAGACACTGGAACCGGTACTTTATGTCGGACTGATCTGTCTGGGATTGTTTATTGCGTATAAAGTATTGGCGCGATTCGTCCGGTTCCTGATGTCGGGACGCAATATTTCGACCGACCAGGTGGAACTGGTTGTAGTGAAAAAGAAAAAAGAAGAACAGCGGACGCGTACAGAGGAACAGCGGTGGTTTCTGTCGCGTAGACAGCGTGCAAGACGATATTACAAGGACTGCATTGAACGCTACCGCTATGATATTGCACTCGAACAGTCGAAAACAGGACGGGAGATCGAGGTGGAGCTAAGCGAGCAGTCGCTGGCAGATGTGACGGAACTGACGCGCTGCTATGAGGATATCCGTTACGGAGAGGCGGAGGTAGACCGGGCGATGCTGCAGAAGATGCGCCGGTTATCCAGCCGGTAGAACCGGACGAGTTTTGACAGAATGTGCCATAAAATGGATTGAATAATCGGAGTGCTTATGCTAAAATTGAGATAACTTTGTTACGAGACTTTCAGAGTCGGATATGGGAGGACAAAAAACATGAAGAAAGTGGCTTATATTGCATCGGAATGTGTACCATTTATCAAGACTGGCGGACTTGCGGATGTTGTTGGTACACTGCCGAGAATTTTTGATAAAAAGGAGTATGACGTGCGTGTCATCATTCCGAATTATATGTGTCTGCCGGCAAAATTTAAGGAAAAGATGCGTTATCTGACGCATTTTCATATGGATATTGGATGGAAACAGCAGTATGTCGGGGTTATGTATCTGGAATATGAAGGGGTTCCGGTATATTTTATTGACAATGAGTATTATTTCAATGGGTTTAATATCTACAGTGATGATATGAAATGGGATATTGAGAAGTTCTGCTATTTCAGCAAGGCGGCACTTTCGATTCTGCCAAGTATCGGATTCCGGCCGGATATCGTACATTGCCATGACTGGCAGGCAGGACTGGTTCCGGTATATCTGAAGACATTATTTGCGGACAATCCATTCTATAGTGGAATGAAGTCAATCATGACGATCCATAATTTACAGTTTCAGGGAAGATGGGATATCAAGACCGTACAGGAATATTCCGGACTCCCGGATTATCTGTTTACACCGGACAAGCTGGAAATCGACAAGGACGCAAGTATGCTCAAGGGTGGTCTTGTTTATGCAGATAAGATCACAACCGTATCGAATACTTATGCACAGGAGATTCAGACACCTTATTATGGCGAGGGCTTAGATGGTCTGCTTCGTGCGAGAAACCAGAGCTTATGGGGCATTGTAAATGGTATTGATTACAAGGATTACGATCCGGCTGCAGATAAGAAAATCTACAAGAACTACACATTGAAGAACTTCCGCAAGAACAAGGTGGCAAACAAGCTTGCTTTGCAGAAGGAGCTGGGACTTCCGGAAGACAAGAACGCTTACATGATCGGTATTATTTCCAGACTGACCGACCAGAAGGGTTTGGATCTGGTTGATCGTGTCATGAACGAGATCTGTACCGATGGTACACAGTTTGTCGTACTTGGTACCGGTGAGCGCCGTTACGAAGATATGTTCCGGTATTATCAGGGCATCCATCCGGCGAAGGTATCTGCAAATATTTATTATTCAGATGAGCTGTCACACAAGATGTACGCAGCGTGCGATGCAATGTTAGTTCCATCCCGCTTCGAGCCATGTGGACTGACACAGCTTATGGCACTCCGTTATGGTACACTGCCTATCGTAAGAGAGACAGGTGGATTGAAGGATACGGTTATCCCTTACAATGAGTTTGATGGCAGCGGAACCGGATTCTCATTTGCAAACTATAATGCACATGAACTGTTGAATACGATTAATTACTCAAAGCAGGTATTCTTCGACAGGAAGGATGCATGGCAGAGTATGCAGGAATGCGCAATGCAGCAGAACTACAGCTGGTCCAATTCCGCAGAGATCTATCAGAGACTGTATGAGCAGGTATAACAAGTTTGTTACAAGAATGGTTACATGTGATGTGTTGATTCGATGTGACAATAGAAATTAGAATAACAAAAAAGAAAGCGATTTGATTTTTATCGAATCGCTTTCTTTTTGTTATAATTATTGCTTGTCTTTGCTCTTCAGCGCTTTCTCTGCGAACGCTGCCTCGTCAATAATTTCTTCCGGCTCAATCCCAGCCTTTAATTTCTCGATTTCTTCTACCGTAAGCCCGGACATCAGAGCCACTTCATCTACCGAAATATCCACTTTCAACATACGCGTCGCAAGATCATACTTCGCCTTTGTCGTCTTATTCATAAAGGTAAACTCCTTTCCAAAATATAATTGTAAGAACTCCATCATGTAAGTAAATGCGAAAGAAAACTATACAGTGTATTGAGTTGTACATAATTACTAATTCTTAAGCAGACCATTGGAACACGCCGGCACTTAACGAACTGCATAGCAGTGAGTTTAGTACCGCTGCGTGTGGAAGTGAGCGAGAGCGCGTCTGCGTAGAATTATGTAATTATGTACAACTCATATATATGTAAATTTTCGCATTTACGTATTCATTATAAATTTCTCAGATATTCCTCATTGATGGCGAGCACCTGCTTCATCGCTTCCTCCCCCGGTGCACCAATCGTATTTCGTTTGCTGACACAGGTCTTCAAGCTGATCGCATCGTAGATATCATCCTCGAATACCGGGCTGATTGCTTTATACTCGTCAATCGACATATCAAGCAGGGATTTGTCATGCACGATGCAATAGAGTACAAGCTGACCAACGATACCATGTGCATCACGGAATGGAACACCATGATTAACCAGATAATCAGCCGCATCGGTAGCATTTGTAAATCCGTTCATGGCACTTTTCTCCATGACAGGCTTGTTGAGCTTCATTGTAGAGATCATACCTGTGAACAAAGCAATACATCCCTTGACGGTATCGATTGCATCAAAGGTAAGTTCTTTGTCCTCCTGCATATCCTTGTTATATGCAAGAGGAATTCCCTTCATGGTTGTGAGAATGGAAATCAGTGCGCCATACACGCGTCCGGTTTTTCCACGGACAAGTTCGGCGATATCCGGGTTCTTCTTTTGTGGCATGATGGAACTTCCGGTGCTGTATGCATCGTCTAACTCTACGAACTGGTACTCGTTGGAGTTCCAGATAATGATCTCCTCAGAGAAACGGGACAGATGCATCATGATTGTGGAGAATGCGGAAAGCATCTCGATCACGTAGTCACGGTCAGATACCGAATCCATACTGTTTAAAGTTGGACCTGCAAAATCCAGAAGGCTGGCAGTCAGGTCACGATCCAGAGGATAAGTTGTTCCAGCCAGAGCACCTGCACCAAGCGGACAATAATTCATACGTGCATAGATATCAGTCAATCGGCTGTAATCACGCTTGAACATCTCCATATACGCACCAACATGATGAGCAAATGTAACAGGCTGAGCTTTCTGTAAATGCGTAAAGCCTGGCATATAAGTAGCTACATTTTCCTTCATCAGGGTATGCAGCTCTTTCATCAGGGATACAAGAAGCTTCTTAACTTCGAGAATCTCATCGCGCACATACAGACGCATATCGAGTGCTACCTGATCGTTTCTTGAACGACCGGTGTGCAGCTTCTTGCCGACATCACCAATCCGGTCAATCAGATTTGCTTCCACAAAGCTGTGAATATCCTCATACTTGGAAGAGATCTCCAAAGTTCCATTTTCTACATCGGCAAGGATGCCGTTTAAACCATCAATGATCTGGTCGCGTTCTGCATCTGTCAGGATACCACTTGCTGCAAGCATTGTTACATGCGCGATGCTGCCGCGGATGTCCTGCTTGTAGAACTTCTGATCGAAGCTGATCGATGCATTAAAATTATATACTAACTGGTCCGTCTCCTTTGTGAAACGACCGCCCCATAACTGTGCCATAATTTACCTCACTTTATCTATTTTATTCCTCAAATACTATACAACAATTCCTAAGAACCGACAAGACAAACGAGAAAAAAGGTTGCGATTTATCATTATATACATTAGAATGATTTACATAATTATAGACATATATGAGACAAGTGCGAAACAGAGAGAATAAAGTGTATCATATATGTTCATAGTATATCTGTTTCGCAGTTGTCGGGATAAGGAGATAAACATGAACGCAATTCTTGCAAATATAATCGCAACCGGCGACAGTAGCAAACCACTCTTGGTAGCCATCTGCCTGATCGTCTCCATCGTATTGATGGTCGTTTTGATCATGGTAGGAAAAGGTGGAAATGGAGGAGACGATGAGCCGGACGAGGAAGAAAAAGACAGGAGTAAACATTAAATGAGGCAGAAAAAAGGAAAGCTGCATATCATCATTCCCATACTTGTAGTTGCCGTGATCCTCGTGTTTTATTTTTTCAATTTCCGTATCGGTTCCTATCTGCATCCAGATGAGACCGCATACAGCATGGAAGAACTGACACAACTGGTGACCGAACAGATCAACGATGGAAAAACAACCGGCAATTTCTATATATCTGGGATTTCGGAGAGTGACATTTCCAATATCAACGAGAATCTGTGCAGTATGAACGGTATGGTCGACCGGTATATGGTGACAGAGAAGAGCCATGACGGCATGCAGATACAGTTTCTATATGAGATCTCGGACAATTATTATGTATGGCAGAAATATGTAAATGGTGCTGCAATTCCATCCGATCATGCACTTGCCTATAAGCTGTATGATAAGGTGGAAGAGGTGTTGAAGCAGATCATCAAACCGGATATGACAGACTATGAAAAAGAGCTTGCCATCCATGATTACATTGTGGTGCATTGCCAGTATGGGTATGTGGAATCTTCCAAGGATTATGCGTATCGGGCATACGGCGCTCTCGTGCAGAACAAAGCTGTGTGCAATGGATATGCGGAGGCGATGGCACTGCTTATGACTTGCGTCGGAATCGAGAACCAGATCGTGACTGGAACGGCGGATAATGAGCTGCATGCATGGAATCAGGTGCGCCTGGATGGAAACTGGTATCAGGTAGATGCTACATGGGACGATCCGCTTCCAGACCGTGGTGTATATGCCGGACACGAGTATTTCAATGTGACGGATGAAATCATGGACGAACGCCATGACTGGAAGCAGGATGCATTTCCGGCATGTGACAGCACCGATTATAATTATTACGAACAGAATGATCTGATCTGCGACAGCGATGCATTTCGAGCACTGCTCAGGGATCAGGCATTGCGCAACAGCACGGGGACGATTGAGGTTGTTGTGACTGATTATACGACCGATTTTGATTATTCTTTTATGCAGGATGTGAGTGCGGTGCAGTATTTTCAGTACACGGAAGAGCCTTACGGCGCGTATGAACTGGTAACGGTATATTTAAATCAGAGGTAAAAGATGGAAATCGTTGAGATTGAAGAAAAAGCTGAATATATAAAAGAACTGTTTGAAAAGGAGAAATATGACAGTTTTTATCTGTATGAAGCACGGGTGAAAACGAAGCTTGACTATTATGTAAATGGCAGGCTGAACCGCGAGTATTTTGATACGGAGGCGCAGGCGGAGCTGCCGGAATATATCGAGTGGAAGGATATTAAGGCGACCATGTATGCGTATCTCAAAGGGGGACGGCTGCCGATTGGCTTTAAGATTATTCTGATGTTTAATCGCGAGAATATCAGCCGTTTGCTTGAAATGAACAATCTGCCGGTCAAAGAGGAGGACGTGAGTGCCTTGTTTATGAACGTTGTCTATGAGCATGAAACGCTGTCTGTGACAACCGGAACATCTCTGAAGATATTTACGATGGATAAGACATTGGAGCATATCTGGGACGATACGATCAAGA
>DJEI01000027.1:31662-34036 GCA_002431865.1 Lachnospiraceae bacterium UBA5902 | reverse complement strand
CTTGACATTCATATTTCCAGGTATTATTATCTTATTAATGAAATATACATTCGCAAAATGAAGTCTGCAGGAAAGGACAGCAGACTTGTGTTTGTTATTAGGAGGTAATAAGACATGGAACGACAGGGTAATTTATCAATTAACAGTGACAACATTTTTCCGATTATTAAGAAATGGCTTTATTCCGATCAGGATATCTTTATTCGAGAGCTG
The DNA here is from genome assembly GCA_002431865.1 of Lachnospiraceae bacterium UBA5902. Lineage (GTDB taxonomy): Bacteria > Bacillota > Clostridia > Lachnospirales > Lachnospiraceae > Coprococcus_C. Next base: position 33,823 of record DJEI01000027.1, on the reverse strand, counting down.
ATTTCCAACGGCTGTGATGCAATTACAAAATTAAAGAAGCTTGCCGTGATGGGAGAATATGAGGAAGTCGAAGGTGAGGAGTACAAGATTGAGGTGTATGCGTCTGCCAAGGATAAGACTTTGACATTCGTGGATAATGGTCTAGGTATGACTGAAGAAGAGGTTGACAAATATATCAACCAGATTGCATTTTCCGGTGCAACGGACTTCATAAATAAATACAAAGATAAGTCTGGTGATGAGCAGATCATCGGTCATTTCGGTCTTGGTTTTTATTCCGCATTTATGGTTGCCGATAAGGTAACGATCGAGACATGCTCCTACAAGAAAGGCGCAAAGCCGGTATATTGGGAGTGCGATGGCGGAACGAATTACACGATGAGCGAGAGCAACGACGATATTCGTGGTACAGCCATCACATTGTATCTGAATGAGGATTGCTTAGAGTATGCAAATGAATATCGTGTAAAGGAAGTCATCCAGAAGTACTGTGCATTTATGCCATACAATATCTACTTTATCAATGAGGATAAGGAAGAGGAAGAGGCAGCCAAGAAGGAAGCTGATAAGAAAGAACAGGACAAGGTGATCGAGGTCGACACAACACAGGAGGATGAGCTTGTCGGCGATGCACCGAAGAAGGATGAGGCAGAAGAGAAGAAAGAGGATGCTCCAGAGGAAAAGAAGGAAGAGAGAAAGCCTTTAAATGATACAAATCCACTCTGGATGCGCAATCCAAAGGATTGTACCGATGAGCAGTATATTGATTTCTATCAGCATGTGTTCTTAGACTTCAAGAAGCCGCTCTTCTGGATTCACTTGAATATGGATTATCCATTTAACTTAAAGGGTATTTTGTACTTCCCGAAGATCAATACACAGTATGACCAGTTAGAGGGAACAATTAAGTTATATAATAATCAGGTATTTATAGCAGATAACATCAAGGAAGTTATTCCGGAGTTCCTGCTTCTGTTGAAAGGCGTGATTGATTGTCCGGATCTGCCGCTGAATGTATCCCGTTCTGCATTGCAGAATGATGGATTTGTCAAGAAGATTTCGGATTACATCACGAAGAAGGTCGCTGATAAGCTGATTGGCATGTATAAGAATGATAGAGAAGATTACGAGAAGTATTGGGATGACTTAAGCCCATTCATCAAGTTTGGATGCCTGAAGGATGAGAAGTTCTGTGACAAGATGACAGACTACATGCTCTTTAAGGACATCAATGGCAAGTACATCACACTTCCGGAGTATCTCGAAGAGGGCAAGGAGAAATACGAGAATAAGGTATTCTATATCTCCGATGAAGTGGCACAGTCGCAGTATATCAACATGTTCAAGGAAGAGGGTATGAATGCGGTTTATCTGACACACAACATTGATACCCCATACATTACACACCTTGAGGCTAAGAACGAAAATGTGAAGTTCCTTCGTATTGATGCAGATCTCGCTGATAACTTTGTCGGTGAGAAGCTGACCGAGGAGCAGACGAAGGAATACACGGATAAGCTTTCTGAGGCATTCAGGAAAGCAACCGGAAATGACAAGCTTGTAGTCAAGGTTGAGAACATGAAAAATGAGAATGTATCTTCAGTCTTGACGGTATCCGAGGATTCCCGTCGTATGATGGACATGATGCGTGTCTACAACATGGGCGGCATGGATCCTGCTATGTTTGGTGCCGGTGAGGCAGAAACACTTGTCTTGAATGCAAACAACAAGCTTGTAAAATACATCTTAGACAATCCGGAGGGTGAGTACAAGGATATGATCTGCAATCAGCTTTATGATCTGGCTGTCCTTGCCAACAAGCCACTCTCAGCCGAGAAGATGACAGCATTTGTAAAACGAAGCAATGATCTGCTTGGATTGTTGATCTAATCATAATCACATAAGGTGGTCAAAATGCATGTCAGATGTAAATATGCATAGTAGATTCATTCGTAATATATCATATTACTTCGTGAATCTATATGCTCATTTACATTGACATGCATTTTTGATATTATGTGATTGCAATTTTAGAAAGTGGCTTATGAAACGGACTATGATTTGCTTTTATGTGTCTGCATCGTTGTCTGACAATATAAATATGTTTGGAATTTAGAAGTTCTTGATGTTCTGTAAATAAACAGCAATGTTTGAACACGAT
>DJEI01000027.1:15451-31611 GCA_002431865.1 Lachnospiraceae bacterium UBA5902 | reverse complement strand
TGGCGAATTGGCGGTGGTTGCGTGCGTTGCTTAGTTTGTAAATCAGAACATCTTAGAACTTCTTAATTTCAATACATCTTATATAGTCAGACAACGATGTAGACATATATGGAAATCATAGTGTATTTCGTATTATTGAAAAGAAAAAGGAGTAAGAAAATGGCATTTGACGGAGTAACCGTGTCTGCAATCGTCAGTGAACTAAAGAAGAATCTGACAGGTGGACGTATTTATAAAATATATCAGCCGGAAGTGGATGAACTGTGTCTGGTCGTGAAAAACCGGACAGAACAGGGCAACACAACCAGTCGCCTGGTGATCTCTGCAGATGCCAGCCTGCCGCTCCTGTATCTGACAGAGCAGGTGAAGGAGAATCCGGCGACAGCCCCGAATTTCTGTATGCTGCTTCGGAAGCATATTGGAAATGCACGGATTCTGTCGGTGACACAGCCAAATTTTGAGCGAATCGTAGAGCTGCAGTTAGAACATCTCGATGAGATGGGCGACCTGTGCCGGAAGAAGCTGATCGTTGAGATCATGGGAAAACACAGCAATATCATCTTCACAGATGCAGATGGTACGATCATTGACAGCATCAAACATATTTCTCATCAGGTAAGCTCTGTGCGGGAGGTGTTACCCGGAAGAACATATGTATATCCGCCGGCACAGGAGAAGGAGAATCCATTGGAGATTGATATCAATTTCTTTATGAATCATGTTCTGCGTAAGCCGGTATCGGTGACAAAGGCAATTTATACATCTCTGACAGGATTATCACCGGTGATCGCAAATGAGATCTGTTACCGGGCGGGTGTCGATGGCGGCGTGAGTACGGCAGGGCTTTCCATGCAGGAGCAGGAAGATTTATATGCAGCGTTTGATGCGTTTCGCCAGCGTATAAAGAATGAACAGTTTGCACCGTGCATTGCATATCAGGGCTATGCACCGAAGGAATTTGCGGCGTGCACACTGACAATGTACGGAGAGAAGGAAGAGAATCTTCCGAAAAAGGATGTCAATGGGCTGAAAGCATTTCCATCGATGTCTCCGGCCATTGAAGAATACTATCAGGCAAAAAGTGTGGTGACGCGGATCAGGCAGCGGTCGACCGATCTTCGGAAGATCGTCAGCAATGCGATCGAGCGGACGGCGAAGAAATACGATCTGCAGCGGTCACAGTTAAAGGATACAGAGAAACGGGATAAATACAAGGTCTATGGTGAATTATTGACCGCATATGGATATTCGTGCAAGCCAGGAGATAAAGAGATTACCTGTGAGAATTACTATGATGGCAGCATGATTACGATCCCTCTTGATCCGGAGCAGTCAGCGATGGAAAATGCAAAACGTTATTTCAACAAATACAATAAGCTGAAACGTACCTATGAAGCGTTGATGGAGCTTACGGTGGAGTCGAAGGAGGAGCTTGATTACCTGCTGTCTGTACAGAATTCTCTGGAGATTGCAAAGACAGAAAATGATCTGCAGGAGATCAAGCAGGAGCTTGTGGAAAGCGGCTATGTGCGCGGCAGATTCGACCGGAACAAGCAGAAGAAACAGGCGAAAGCAAAGCCATTGCATTATATATCGAGAGATGGATATCATATGTATGTCGGAAAGAATAATTTCCAGAATGAGGAGCTGACATTTAAGTTTGCAGAGGGCAACGATCTGTGGTTCCATGCAAAGCAGATGCCGGGTTCCCATGTTATCGTCAAGACGAATGGTGAGACGGAGATTCCAGACCGTACCTACGAGGAGGCAGCAAAACTGGCTGCATATTACTCAACCGGTAAGGAAGCACCAAAAGTGGAGATTGACTATACGATGAAGAAAAATCTGAAGAAACCGCCGAAAGCAAAGCCGGGATTTGTTATTTATCATACGAATTATTCGATGAGCATCGAGCCGGATATCCATGGGATTACTGAAGCTTAAAACGTGAAATTAAACATCAAAACACCTTGATTTTTAGGGGCGCCTATACTATAATAATGTAGATTATCGTTCATGGATAAGAAAGAAACGATAATCTGCATTATTTTTATGTGCGCATATGCGCAGAGAGAAACGATTGCTGTAAAGCAACCGATGTATACAGGAGACTATCGTGATAAAAAGTATGACAGGCTTCGGAAGAGGCGAACAGGTAAATGACGATCGTAAGATCGTGGTAGAAATCAAGGCGGTGAATCACAGATTCTGTGATATGAACGTGAAGCTGCCAAAGAAGCTGAATTATTTTGAGACAGATATCAGAACCTGCCTGAAAGAGTACATTCAGAGAGGAAAAGTAGATGTATTTATCACATACGAAGATTATACAAAGTCTAACGTATGTGTAAAATATAATAAGGAAATAGCAACCGAATATGTAAATTATCTGAACAGTATGGCTGATGATTTTGGCTTGCAGTCAGATGTGAAGCCATCGGTAATCGGCAGATTCCCAGAGGTGTTTACATTGGAAGAGCAGTCTTTGGATGAAAATGAGATATGGTCTCATCTGGAGGGCGTTGTCCGGGAAGCGGCAGAGAAGTTTGTAGAGTCGCGTATCCGTGAGGGCGAGAACCTGAAGAAAGATCTGCTTGCAAAGCTTGCTGCAATGTCAGATATCGTTGCATATATCGAAGAGAATTCACCACAGATCATAGAGGACTATAAGACGAGACTGATCGAGAAGGTGGATGAGCTTGCTATCAATACGCAGATCGATGATCAGCGTATCGCAGCCGAGGTTACAATGTATGCCGATAAGGTCTGTGTGGATGAAGAGGTTGTACGTCTGAGAAGCCATATTGACAGTACGATCAAAATCCTGACTGAGGGTGGCGCGGTTGGACGGAAGCTTGATTTTATTGTGCAGGAGATGAACCGGGAAGCAAACACGATTCTTTCCAAGGCGAATTCCCTGATTATTTCTGATAAGGGAATCGATTTGAAGACAGAGATCGAAAAGGTTCGTGAGCAGATACAGAATATAGAGTAGGAGGAACCAGATAGATTATGGCAAAGAAAGGTTCTTTGATCGTCATTTCCGGATTCTCCGGTGTTGGAAAAGGCACTGTGGTAAAGAAGATGGTTGCCGAGTATGGCTACAGCTTGTCGGTTTCCGCAACAACACGTGCACCGCGGGAAGGTGAGGTTGACGGAAGAGAATATTATTTCAAATCCGTAGATGAATTCCGGAATCTGATTGATTATAATGGGTTTATTGAGTGGGCACAATATGTAGAAAACTACTATGGAACTCCAAGAAAATTTGTAGAAGACGAGATGGCAAAGGGGCATGATGTGATTTTGGAAATCGAAGTGCAGGGTGCCATGAATGTCCGGGAACAGTATCCGGATGCGATTCTTATCTTTATCACAGCACCGAGTGCAAAGAGGCTTCGGGAACGTCTGGCAGGACGTGGTACAGAGAGCGAAGAGGTCATCAACAAACGTATGAAGCGTGCAGTGGAAGAGTCTGAGGATATGCAGCAATACGACTATATCGTTGTCAACGACGATTTAGATACATGTGTACACAGTGTACACTCGATTATTGTCGGCAGAAAATGTCTGCGTGAGAATAATCTGGAATTTATAGAAGAGATTAAAAACGAGCTGAAAGCTTTATAGGAAGGGAGATATAGACAATGATACATCCATCTTACACGGAATTAATGGAAGTGATTAACAGCGACGTAGAGCCAGGTGAACAGCCGGTTGTCCAAAGCCGTTATTCTGTTGTTATGGCAACTGCAAAAAGAGCCAGACAGTTAATCGACGGTGCAGAGCCATTAGTGAAAACGGACAGTGACAATCCACTCTCAATTGCAGTAAAGGAGCTGTACAGCGGAAAAGTTAAGATTGTCGGAGATGACGAGTAAGGAAACCTGAAAGGTTCAAAAAGGCTGCAGAACAAATGCTGTGGCCTTATTTACTTTTCACTTCTATTCTTTTATGGAGGACAGCGTATGAAATTATTAGAAGTATTACAGGGACTGGATTATGAGGTTTTACAGGGAAACACAGACGCAGAGATCCGGGAGATTCAGAACGATTCGCGAAAGGTACAGCCGGGAGATCTGTTTTTCTGTATCTCTGGTGCGGTATCAGATGGACATACGTATGCAGAGAATGTGGCTGCGAAAGGTGCAGCCGTAATCATCGTGGAAAAGCCGGTAAATGTGCCAGACACCGTGACGGTGATCCGTGTGAAGAGTACCCGGTTTGCGATGGGGAAGATCAGTTCCGCGTTTTATGGAAATCCTTCTGAGAAGCTGACGGTCATTGGACTGACCGGAACCAAAGGAAAGACGACAACGACCTATATGATCCGGGAGATGCTGGAGCGTTCTGGAATCAAAACTGGATTGATTGGTACGATTGAAATTATAGATGGAAACCAGAGGATTCATGCGAACAACACAACGCCAGAGTCTATGATCTTGCATAAATATTTAAAGAATATGGTGGAAAATGGCTGCAAGGCGGTCGTGATGGAGGTTTCTTCGCAGGGATTGATGTTAGACCGTGTAGCGGGCGTGGATTTTGATTATGGTATCTTCACAAACCTGTCGAAGGATCATATCGGTCCAAATGAACACGCAAGTTTTGAGGAATACCGTGACTGGAAAGCAAAGCTGTTTACACTTTGCAAGACAGGTATTTTCAATGTGGACGATGCAAATGCAGCGTATATGATGGAGCATGCAGCCTGTGAGAAATTAACCTATGGGGAACGCGCAGATGCGGATTACCGGGCAAAGAACATCGAATTATACAGAGAAAAAGGTGTGCTTGGAATCCAGTATGCATTGTGTGGAAAACTGGATGCAAAGATCGTGGTAGACCTGCCGGGAGAGTTCTCTGTGCATAATTCTCTGGCAGCAGTCGCAGTGGCAGATCAGATGCAGGCTGCAGTTGCAGATATTCAGAATATATTGAAAAAAGTAAAAGTGCGTGGACGTGTGGAGATGATTCCAATTTCCGATTCATTTACGCTGATGATTGATTATGCGCACAATGCAATGGCGCTTGAAAGTCTGCTTACAGCGCTTCGAGCCTACAATCCGAAACGTCTGGTGACCTTGTTTGGATGTGGCGGAAATCGTTCCAGAGACCGTCGGTTTGAGATGGGCGAAGTATCGGGAAAAATGTCTGATTTTACGATTATTACAAGCGATAACCCAAGAGATGAGGAACCGCTTGCGATTATCGCGGATATTGAAACCGGAATGAAGAAAACGGATGGAGAATACGTGAAGATCGCAGATCGGAAGGAAGCAATCCGGTATGCAATCCTGCATGCGAAAGAGGGCGATGTCATTGTCCTTGCAGGAAAGGGACATGAGGACTATCAGGAGATTCATGGTGTGAAACATCACATGGATGAACGGGATCTGATTCGTGAGATTTTGGAGGAAGAGGATGTCACAAACATATGCGGATATAATAATCGATATTTCGCATAGTGCGATCGACCGGGTGTTTCAATACCGGATCGGAGATGCATGGAAAGAGCAGGTACAGGTCGGAAGTCTGGTAACGGTTCCGTTTGGTAAAGGAAATGCGCACCGGCACGGTTATGTGATTGGTATCACACAGACTCCATCCTACGAACCGGATAAAATCAAGGAGATCGTCGATGTGCCACAGAAAGGACTTCCAATCGAGGGAAAGCTGATCCGGCTTGCTGCATGGATGCGGGCGACATATGGCACAACGATGAATCAGGCGTTGCAGACAGTCATGCCAGTGAAACAGACGGTGCGGAAAACTGTACAGAAGGTGGAGGAGACAACTTTGCTGGATACAAACTGGGAGCTTGTGACACTGAATGATGAGCAGCAGGTGCTGGTCGATGCATTTGCGGAAGATATACAGGCAGGAGAGCGGCATACATACCTGTTGCACGGTGTAACCGGAAGTGGAAAGACAGAGGTCTATATCCAGTGCATCAAGGAAGTAATCCGGGAAGGCGGTCAGGCAATCGTGCTGATTCCGGAGATTTCGCTGACGTATCAGACACTGGCGCGGTTCCGAAAACATTTTGGCGCGCGTGTGGCATTTGTGAATTCCAAGCAGAGCAAAGGTGAGAAATACGAGCAGTTCCGCAAGGCAAAGGAAGGGGAAGTCGATGTTGTGATCGGTCCCCGCTCGGCACTGTTTACACCTTTTCCGAATCTGAAGCTGCTTGTAATGGATGAGGAGCATGATCCGGCATTCAAGAGTGATCAGGCACCGCGGTATCATGCAAGAGATGTGGCAATCAAGCGTGCAGAGCTGGAAGAAGCCAGTGTAATTCTCGGTTCGGCGACCCCGAGTATCGAAAGCTATGCGCGGGCAGAAGCCGGACAATACCGGTTATGGGAATTAAAAGACCGCCCCGATGGTGTGCAGGCACAGAAAATCGAGGTTGTGGATCTGCGCGAGGAGCTTCGACGGGGAAACCGGAGTATCATCAGCCGCAGTCTCTATGAGAAGATACAGGAACGGCTTGAGAGAAAAGAGCAGATGATGCTTTTTATCAACCGACGGGGATTTAACAGCTTTGTATCGTGCCGGGCATGCGGTGAGGCAATCAAATGTCCACGGTGTGATGTGGCGCTAACGTATCATCAGCAGACGCAGCAGGCACAGAGACGACTGGTGTGCCATTACTGTGGCTATACGACGGCGATGCCAAAACAGTGTCCGTCTTGTAAATCAAATATGATTGCGGGCTTTGGAACTGGAACGGAGAAAGTAGAGGAAGAAATCAAGCGGTTGTTCCCGCAGATCCGGACATTGCGAATGGATCGGGATACAACGATGCGGAAGGATGCAGGTGCAAGAATTCTGAAGCAGTTCGCGGAAGGAAAGGCAGATATGCTGATCGGCACGCAGATGATCGTCAAGGGGCATGATTACAGCAATGTAACGCTGGTTGGCGTGATCCTGGCGGATTTATCCTTATACGCAAATGACTACCGTGCCGGAGAACGTACCTTTGATCTTCTGACACAGGCAGCCGGACGTGCCGGACGAGGTGAAAAAGAAGGAGCGGTCATAATACAGACCTATCAGCCGGAGCATTATGCGATTGCGGCAGCCGCCAGTCAGGATTACAAGGCGTTTTATGATATGGAGATGGCATACAGGCGGATGCTTCGCTATCCACCGGTTTATGATATGCTGCAGATTCTGCTGACCGGAGAATCCAAAGGAAAAGTGGAAAACTATGCCGGGATTTTATGCCGGGATTTAAAGGAAAAGACAAAAACATTACAATATACGCAGACAAGGATTATCGGACCGGGAGAAGCGGCGATTGGAAAGATCAACGATGAATACCGTTATGTGATCTATATCAAGGCACCAGGGCTTGGCGCGATCACGACGCTGCGTGACTATATTGATACATGCAGCTGTGAGGGCGTGATGATCAGTGTGGATATGAATCCGATGACGATCTGTTAAGAAAAAGAATATGGTTTTTAAATTATAATATAAATGGAGGGCATTATGGCAACGAGAAAGATACGTTTAGATGGTGATGATGTATTGAGAAAGGTCTGTAAACCAATTGAGAAGATGACACCGCGCTTGCAGACTTTGATTGATGATATGTATGATACGATGTATGAGGCAAATGGTGTGGGACTTGCTGCATCGCAGGTAGGTATATTAAAGCGCGTTGTCGTGATCGATATTGGGGATGATAATGCCTATACATTGATTAATCCGAAGATTATCGAGGCGGATGGTGAACAGACCGGGGAAGAAGGCTGTCTGAGTCTGCCGGGTCTGCAGGGAACTGTGACAAGACCGAATCATGTGATCTGTGAGGCATATGACGAGGATATGCGGCTCCGCCAGATCGAGGGTGAGGGATTGCTGGCACGTGCAATTTGTCATGAGTTAGATCATCTCGATGGAATTTTGTACAAGGACAAGGTAGAGGATGGACTTTACAAAGTAGAACCGGTTGAGCCGGAAGAGTAACCAGAAGCCGTAAGTGCAGCAGGGTAGAACATGGAGGTAGAGTATGAGAATCATATATATGGGAACGCCGGAGTTTGCAGCGATTGCGCTTTCGGCAATCGTGAAAGAACATGAGGTGGTTGCGGTTGTGACACAGCCGGACAAACCACAGGGACGAAACCGTAAGCTGGTACCAACACCAGTCAAGATGAAAGCATTGGAATATGAGATTCCCGCCTATCAGCCGGAGAAAGTGCGGGAGGCAGAGATGGTAGAGACGCTTCGGTCATACAAGCCGGATGCAATCGTGGTGGCAGCATATGGACAGATTCTGCCAGAGAGTATTTTATCGATTCCACCGTATGGCTGTATTAACATTCATGCGTCATTGCTTCCGAAGTACCGTGGAGCAGCACCGATTGAGCGTGCAATCATCGACGGAGAGACGGTAACCGGTGTCACAACGATGTATATGGAAAAGGGACTTGATACCGGAGATATGATCGACAAGGTGGAGGTTGCAATCACACCGGAGGATACCGGAGCCACACTGTATGACAAGCTTGCTGAGGCTGGAGCGGCTTTGATTTTGGAGACACTCAACAAGCTTGAAAATCATACAGCGACACGGACGAAGCAGGATGATGCAAAAAGCTGTTATGCATCGATGCTTTCCAAGGAGATGGGACGGATGGATTTTGCAAAGTCCGCAGAGGAACTGGAGAGGCTGATCCGTGGACTCAATCCGTGGCCATGTGCATATACAGAGATTGATGGTAAGAATGTAAAGATTTACAAGGCAAAGGTCATCACAATGGATGATGCATATAAGACGCAGGCACAGGGAAAGGTGGAACAGACACTGACCTTTGCACCGGGCGAGATCGTGGAGGTTGCAAAGAAATATTTTGTGATTGCGTGCGGTACGGATGCATTGCAGATCCAGAACCTTCAACCGGAGGGCAAAAAGCCGATGGATACTGTAGCTTATTTAAATGGCAATCCACTAAAGGCAGGCATGACTGTAAATTGGAAATAAAGAGGAGAAACACATGGATACAAGAGACGTGGCGTTGACTGTATTATTGGATATAGAGACTAACCAGGCATTTTCAAATATTGCACTTGGAAATGCACTTCGTAAAAACCAGTTTACGGACAAGGTAGAACGTGCCTTTTTATCCAGACTGGTGGAGGGTGTCACAGAGACAAAGCTACGGTTGGACTATGTGATCGACCAGTATTCAAAGACGAAGATAAAAAAGTGCAAGCCGGTGATTGCCTGTCTGCTCCGGATGGGCTGTTACCAGATTCTTTTTATGGACAGTGTACCGGATTCTGCTGCGTGCAATGAATGCGTGAAGCTTGCTAAAAAACATGGCTTTGCCGGACTTTCCGGTTTTGTGAACGGTGTGCTTCGGACGATTGCACGGGAGAAAGCAGAGATCACGTATCCGGATCAGAAAAAAGAACCGGAGCGGTATTTGTCTGTGCTGACATCAACACCGCTCTGGCTCGTACAGAAGCTTATCTCTGAGTATGGCGCAGAGAGTACAGAGGCAATCCTGCAGGCGGCGTTTACAGACCGGAAGACGAGTATCCGGCTGAATACACATCGGATCGAAGAAAACGGAGAGACGATGGATTCTTATAAAAACCGATTGAAAGAATCAGGCATAACAGTTGAGCCGGGGGCATATTATGAAAGGGCATGGCTGTTATCGGGCTATGATTTTATACATAAGATTCCGGGATATAAGCAGGGATATTTCACTGTGCAGGATGAAAGCTCAATGTGTACTGTTGCGGCAGCAGGCATCCAGCCAGAGGATTTTGTGATGGATATCTGTGCGGCGCCAGGGGGGAAGACGACGGCGGCAGCAGAATTTGCGCAGCAAGGCCATGTGCTGTCGATGGACATTGCAGACGAGAAACTGGAACTGATTGAAGAAAATGTAGAACGATTAAAGCTTGCAAATGTGGATATCCGTTGTCAGGATGCAACGGAATATATGCAGGAGCAGGAGGAAAAAGCTGATATTGTTATCGCAGATCTGCCTTGTTCCGGACTTGGCATCATGGGACGGAAAAATGATATCAAATACCGGGTAACCGAGGAACAGATTGAGTCACTGGTGGAGCTGCAGCATACGATACTGCAAAACGCCTGTCGTTATGTGAAAGCAGGTGGGATGCTGTTATACAGCACCTGCACGATCGCAAAGGAAGAAAACACCTTGCAGGTGGAGCGTTTCTTAAAGGAGCATCCGGAATATACTTTAAAAGAACAACGACAGTTCTTACAGGGCATCGATGCCTGTGATGGATTTTATTATGCGGTACTGCATAAGCTAGGAGATTAGAATGGACATCAAATCAATGTACCTTGTGGAAATTGAACAGTGGATGAAAGCACATGGACAGCCGGCATTCCGGGCGAAGCAGGTGTTCCAGTGGATGCATCAGAAGTATGTGGCATCGACGGAGGATATGTCAAATCTTCCGAAGGCACTGCGTGCACAGATGGACGAGGAAGGATTTGTGCACATCGAGGCAGAGACAAGTCAGGAGTCCAAATCGGACGGCACGATCAAATTCCTGTACCGGTTGTCGGATGGACAGATAATCGAGACAGTGTTTATGCGCCATAATTATGGAAATTCAGTCTGTATTTCATCGCAGGCGGGCTGCCGGATGGGATGCCGTTTCTGTGCGTCAACAATTGGCGGACTGGTGCGGAATCTGACCGCGTCAGAGATGTTGGAACAGATTTATGCGACGAGCCGCATCACCGGAGAACGCATCAGCCATGTAGTTGTGATGGGAACGGGAGAACCACTCGACAACTATGAGAATCTGATCCGTTTTTTGCGCCTGCTTATTGATGAGAATGGTTATAATTTAAGTGCCAGAAATATCACGGTTTCAAGCTGTGGAATCGTGCCGCGTATCTATGATCTGGCAAAGGAGGATATTCCAATCACTTTTGCGCTTTCCTTACATGCACCAACGGATGAGGAGCGGAAAGAACTGATGCCGGTTGCATATCAGTATACACTGGCAGAGACATTGGATGCCTGCCGGGAATATTTCCGGCAGACCGGACGGAGAGTGACCTTTGAGTACAGCCTTGTAAAGGGTAAGAATGATACGGAGGAACAGGCGGGAAAACTGGTAAAGCTGCTTGCAGGTATGAATTGCCATGTCAATCTGATTCCAATCAATCCGGTGGAAGAACGGGAATATGAGAGAAGTGACAGTGATTCCGTTGAAAAATTCAAATCCACTCTTGCAAAATATCACATAAATGCTACAATAAGGAAGAGTATGGGTAGCGATATAGATGCTGCCTGTGGTCAGTTACGAAGGAAATATGCGTTTCATCATCAGGAGGATTCCCATGCATTCTAGTGGAAAGACGGATACCGGGATCAAACGTAATAACAATCAGGACAGTATTTTTTTCAGTGACACTCCGGTCGGTCCACTTCCAAATCTGTATATTGTAGCAGATGGGATGGGCGGACATCGCGCGGGGGACAAAGCATCAAGGATGGCGATTGATATTACAGTGGATTTTGTAGAGAAGTCCACAATAGAAAATCCGGTAGCACTGTTAAAACGGGCAATGTTATTTGTAAACAACGAAATATATAAGGCGGCGTGTGCAGATCCCGATTTAAATGGGATGGGAACGACGATGGTAGCAGCCGTGGCACAGGATGGAAAGCTGTATGTGGCGAATGTCGGTGACAGCAGATTGTATGCGATCGGCGGAGAAATTCGTCAGATCACAATGGATCATTCGCTTGTCGAGGAACTGATTCGAAAAGGTGAACTGGAACGGAAAAAAGGACGCAATCATCCGGAAAAGAACATCATCACGAAAGCGATGGGTTCGCGGGATGAAATGATGCCGGACTTTTTTGAGATAGATATAAACACGGAAGAAAAATATCTGTTATGCTCAGACGGGTTATCGAACATGGTCGAAGATGACGAAATAAGGGATATTGTTTCCGAGGAAGACGATTTGGATCGAATTGCACAGGAGCTTGTGGATCGGGCAAATTATTATGGAGGTTCGGATAATATATCCGTAATTATTATAGCGGCATAGAGATGACCGAATAGAGAACGAATATAGCAGAAAGGGTTGAAATCATGTTAAAACCAGGAATGATATTATGTGATAGATATGAGATTTTAGACGTGGTCGGTGCAGGCGGCATGTCCATTGTCTACAAAGCAAGAGACCACAGATTGAATCGAAACGTGGCAATCAAGGTGTTGAAACCAGAGTTCAGCAACGATAAGAATTTTGTGACGAAGTTTCGGATTGAAGCACAGGCTTCTGCAGGACTGACACATCCGAATATTGTTAATGTATATGATGTTGTCGATGATGAGGGTATCTACTGTATCGTGATGGAACTCGTAGAGGGTATTACATTAAAACAGTATATTGAACAGCATGGCCGTCTGGATATGGATACTGCTATAAATTTCTCCATTCAGATTGCATCCGGATTGGAAGCAGCACATGAGAAGCATATTATTCATCGTGACATCAAACCACAGAATATTATTGTGTCCAAAAATGGAAATATCAAGGTCACAGATTTTGGTATCGCCAAGGCAGCGAGCAGCAATACGCTCACTTCCGGCGCGATGGGCAGTGTACATTACATATCCCCGGAACAGGCGAGAGGCGGATACAGCGATGAACGAAGTGATATTTATTCGCTCGGTATCACAATGTATGAGATGGTAACCGGAAGAGTGCCGTTTGAGGGAGATAACAATGTATCGGTTGCACTCATGCATATTCAGAATGAGATGATTCCGCCGAGACAGTATTATCCGGATATTTATACCAGCTTTGAGAAGATCATTTTGAAGGCAACACAGAAGAAGCCAGAGCGCAGATATCTGACAGCGAGTGCCTTGATCGCAGACTTAAAGCGTGTACAGAACAATCCGAATATTGATATCGTGGTCGCACCAACATCAATCACAAACAGTCCGACACAGGAGTGGACGAAGGAAGACGTACAGGCAATCCGTAACGGAAGTGCAAACCGAGACCTGTACAGTCAGCCATATGACAACCCACCGGTGTCACAGGAGATGGGCGAAATCCGCCCGATTGGATACAACTCTACCCCGCAGGCAAACAACGGCAGAATCAATGAACTTCTGCAGGAAGACAATGATGACTGGGAAGAGGACGATTATGAACCGGAACCACAGCCAAAGCGTGGCAATCTGAAGAAGGTTCAGGATTATGATGACGATGAAGAGTTAGATGAAGAGGAAGATCCGGATGGTATTGACCCGGGTATTCGGAAAGCAGTTACGATTGCCGGTGTAGCAACTGCTGTGATTATTGCAATCATTATTATAGTCGTACTTGGTAATGTACTTGGCTGGTTCAAATTTGGAGCAAAGAAAGATAACAAGAACAAGATCACAACGGAGGAAGTACAGTCCATTGCCATGATCGGTGTTACAGGTGTTTCAGAAGAAGCGGCACTGAAGATGCTTTCAGATGCAGGTTTTACAAACGTCAAGACAGAGCATGTAGAGGATGAGAAAACACAGGAGGGCTACGTCTTTGAGCAGAGCGTGAAAGAAGGCGAGACAATCCCTGCTGATCAGGAGATCGTACTCAAAGTCAGTGCAGGTGCAGAAGAAGTGGATGTGCCGGATGTAACAAATTATGAAGATTCTCAGGCTGTGACACTTCTGCAGGAAGCAGGATTTGAAGTCAGCCATGCATATGATTACAGCGATGATGTAGAGAAGGATAAGGTTATTAAGACAGAACCGGCTGGAGGAACCAAGGCAGCGAAGGGCTCTAAGGTTATTGTGACAGTCAGCAACGGCTCCGAGAAGAAGGAAGTAGAAGTTCCGAACTTAGGAGGACTCACAGAGGCACAGGCAAGAGATTCTTTGTCGAGCAAGAAGCTTTCTACCGGAAATGTCACACATGCAAACAGTGACAGTGTCGCAGCAGGTATGGTTATCAGTCAGAATCCTTCGAGAGGAACAACTGTGACAGAGGGTGACAGCGTTGATTTTGTCATCAGTGATGGACCAGAGCAGAAGGAAAAGAAATATACAGCTAATATCTCGGGAACAATTACATGTAATGATGCTGCATTAGACGGATCAGCCGTTACGGTTCAGGTAATATTTAACGGTGGCGCTGTGTATGAGCAGACAATCACTGTTACATCAGGAAACTCTTATAATGTATCTGCAACTGTACCAAATCTGGATTCGCAGGGAGGCAGCGCAAGCTTTGTAATTTTGGCAGGCGGAACGGACGTGACAAGTTCATTCTCCGTACCGGCACCGAATGTTTCTTATTCGGAAGAATAAAAGAGTATAGGAAGTCTATGCAGGGAAAGATTATGAAAGGTGTGGGTGGATTTTATTATATCCACCCACATAATACTGTAAAAACCATATATGAGTGTAAAGCGAAAGGTGCGTTCCGCAACCAGAAGATCAAACCGGCAGTTGGCGACGATGTTGAGATCGAGATTATCAGTGAGCGGGATAAGACAGGAAATATTGTCGAGATCTTACCGCGGGAGAATCTGCTGATCCGACCGGCGGTTGCGAATGTAGATCAGGCAGTGATCGTCTTTGCACTGGCAGATCCAAAACCAAATTACAATCTGTTGGATCGTTTTCTGATCATGATGGAACAGCAGGGGGTTGATACGCTGATCTGTTTCAATAAGTCGGATCTGGTCAGTGTGCAGGAAGCCCGGGAGATCTGTGATATCTATGCAGGCGCGGGATATCAGGTATTTCTTACAGTTGCGAAGGAACAGCGTGGAATCAATATATTCCGGGAAGCTATCCGGGAAAAGACAAGCGTCTTTGCAGGACCGTCTGGCGTTGGAAAGTCATCGATGCTGAATGCATTGCATCCACAGGCACAGGTACAGACCGGGGCAGTCAGTGAGAAGATCCGCAGAGGAAAACACACAACGAGACATTCCGAACTAATTTACATTGAGGAAGACACATATGTTATGGACACACCCGGATTCAGTTCTCTTGTGATCGAGGACTTGGAACCGGAAGATTTAAAGGAATATTTCCGGGAGTTTGAACGTTATAATGGACATTGTAAATTTAATGGCTGTGTGCATATACATGAGCCGGAGTGCTTGGTAAAAGAAGCGTTGCAGGCGGGAAAAATCTCGCAGTTACGCTATGACAATTATGTGCAGTTATATGAGGAATTAAAAAATAAAAGGAGATGGTAGATATGAATATTCTTTCACCGTCGTTGTTGTCAATTGATTTTAACCATATTGAACGAAATGCAAAAGTGCTGGATGAGGCAGGCGTGAAATGGTTTCACTTAGATGTTATGGATGGAACCTTTGTACGAAACATCTCCTTTGGACCACCGGTTATCAAATGTATCCGTAAGGTCACAGACAGCTTTTTTGATGTGCATCTGATGATCAATGAACCGATTCGTTATATTGATGCATTTGCAGATGCAGGAGCGGATATGCTTACGGTGCATTATGAAGCATGTAAGGATTTGCAGGAGACGATCGATGCGGTAAAAGCAGCAGGAATGAGGGTCGGAATCGCAGTGAATCCAGAGACACCGGTACATTGGTTAGAGTATTACATCAATCAGGTGGATATGGTACTCATCATGAGTGTCAATCCAGGCTTTGGCGGACAGAAATTTATGCCGATTGCCCTTACGAAGCTGCAAGAAGTAAAGGCACTTGCCGAAGAACGCAATCCAGGGCTTCTGATTGAAGTGGATGGTGGTATCACCGTCGATAATGTACAGGATGTATTAGACGCTGGTGCGAATGTTGTTGTTGCAGGCTCCGCTGTCTTCAAGGGAGACAAGAAAGCAAATATCGCGGCTTTTATGGAAAAGCTGAACGCATAGAGCATAGAAATGAAAACAGAAAGCAAATATTGTCTCATTGTCACAGGTGGTTCGGTCGATCAGAATTTGCTCGCAGCCGTTTATGAGGGCGCATATGGATATCCGGTTCATCCGTATGTGATCGGTGTTGACAAGGGACTGGAAATGTTAGAACAACTGGACATCGAACCGGATCTGATAATTGGAGATTTTGATTCCGCAAATGACGGCATCAGAGCGAAATATGTGACAAGCCCTGATGCCGTTGTGCGTGAAA